>JAISII010000035.1 GCA_031262125.1 Oscillospiraceae bacterium
TCGCTAAGCTGGCGGTGGGTTGTGCCGGCGGGGTTAAGCACGCAGGTTTTGGCATCGGCAACATGGGTGGCAATCGATGCCAAACGTAAAGAATCCATAAACTTTGCCGCTGCCTCTCGCCCGCCTTTAACGGTAAAGGTTACAACGCCGCAGCCGCCTTGGGGCATATATTTTTGTGCCAAATCGTAATATTTATCGCCCTGCAAATGGGGGTAGCTTACCGACTCGACATTTGGATGACTTTGCAAAAACTGTGCAGCCGCAAGCCCGTTTGCACAGTGCTTTGCCATACGCAGGGGCAAAGTCTCGAGGTGAGTATTAAGATAAAATGAATTTTGCGGGGACGGAATCGCCCCGAAATCTCGCATTAGCTGTGCCGTTGCTTTTGTTATAAATGCGGCTTTGCCGAAGTCTTTTGCATATGTAACACCGTGGTAAGAATCATCGGGCCGGGTTAGCCCGGGGAATTTATCGGCATAATCAAGCCAGTTAAAGTTACCGCTGTCTATAATTGCACCGCCAACCGAGGTTGCATGCCCATCCATATATTTTGTGGTAGAGTGTGTTACAATGTCGGCTCCAAACTCAAACGGGCGGCAGTTTATAGGGGTCGGGAAGGTGTTATCTACAATAAAAGGTACGCCGTTTTTGTGGGCGGCAGTTGCAAATTTTTCAAAATCAAGCACCACAAGTGTTGGGTTAGATATCGACTCGGCAAACACAAGCTTAGTGTTTGGTTTAAATGCCGCCTGCAATTCTTCGGGGGTGCAATCGGGGTCAACAAACGTGCAGTCTATGCCCATACGCTTTAGCGTAACGCCCAGCAGGTTAAATGTGCCGCCATATATTGCAGCACTGCTGATAAAATGGTCGCCGCAAGAGCACAGGTTAAACACGGCAAAAAAGTTTGCCGCCTGCCCCGATGATGTAAGCATCCCGGCAAACCCGCCCTCTAACGCTGTAATTTTTGCCGCCGCCATATCGTTGGTGGGGTTTTGCAGACGTGTGTAAAAATAGCCGCTTGCCGAAAGGTCGAACAGCTTTGCCATTTCCTCACTGGAGTTGTATTTGAAGGTTGTGCTTTGAATTATGGGAATATTGCGGGACTCGCCGTTTTGCGGCGTATAGCCCTCTTGCACGCATTTTGTTTCGATATTCATTGTCTGAATTTCCTTTTCTTTGTTTTAATTTAAGAAATAAATTTTTAATATTATTAATAATAACTACCGTATTGAGCAGATATTGAAATCAACGCTATAATCATAGTTATCGCTGCAATAATCCACAAGCCAACCATAATAGCCATCATTATCAAATATGAGCGGCAAAAGTTACTCAAGCTTTTGTTAATTTTTTTGTCAAACGCCCACATAAAAAGAAACACAAGCCCCACAATCGGCACAGCAAATAAAAAGTTGTAGCCTATCCATTGCCCAACGCTAACGGGCTTTTCTTCGGGCTGCACAGGTGGTAGTTGGTAACCCTGCTGCTGCGGATAGTACGGGTATTGCGGATATGCCGGCGGTGCATATGGCGGCGGGGTGGGTTGACTGCCGTAAGGCGGTGCAGCATATGGGTTTGCAGCGGGTGCAGCCGGTGGTGCAACATTTGGGTTTGCTACAGTTGCGGTAGGCTGTGCAATAGGCTGTGCAACGTCTTGGCTGCCCGGCTGAACAGGGGCATTTTCGGCGATGTCGTTCTGCGTTCCGCATTGAGAACAAACTAACGCATTTTCTTCCATTAAAGAACCGCAATAAGTACAATACATAATGTACCTCCTAAAATTTTATTAAAATTAACAATAATATTTTTAAAAAATATGTTGAAAAAAGTATAACACGGCGGCAAAAAGCTCAAGAAGTTTTTTTGCGGAAATTAAGTTTTATTTTTTTCTTAATAAACTCAAACGCAATGCTTATTGCCAAAGAAAACGCAAAAATTATAAACGGAGCAAAGAAAAATAAAATCTCGGCTATTCCTAAAGATTTAACTATATCTCTATATATTAATATTAACATAGGATGAATTACATATATGTTTAGCGAGTGATTGCTGCCCCACTTTGAAAAAACATTGTCTTCAATTTCAATTTTGTTAAAAATAATAAATAACACTACTGCTAAAACAACGGTAGAAATAAACAAATCCCTGTTGCCTGTATAATAAAATTCGCCTACCCCGACAAAAAAACTTAAAAAAAGCAAAACAACCAGAATAAAAGACGGGATTTTGTTTAAATAATCTTTTGCCTTAAACAATAGAACACCTATTAAAAACAGCGGCAAACCGGCAAACAAAAAATTTCTGCTGTACATAAGTTTTAACGAAATACCTATCATCTCCGAAAACTCATCCATGCAAAAGTTAACTGCAAGCAAAACTATCGCCCCGGTTATAATTAAACCTGTTTTTACTTTATCATTTTTTAACAGCTTAAACAGCTTATTCAAAAGCCATACAATAACAAGAGCATACAGCAATGCCGACAAATACCACAAGTGGTTACCTGCATCCGGAACGGCATTAAAGAATAAAAAATCTACAATTGTTTCACGATTAAGCAACTTATCAAAAACAAACTTACGCATTGATACATCGGTAAAATATCTATAAACAATCCCCCATACAACGTACAAAACATTTGCCGTTATAACGAGTTTTAAGATTTTTATAATTTGCTTTATTTCGGTTTTTTTAGAGACTGTATAACTGTAAAAATAGCCTGTAATAATAAAGAAAATCGGCACTGCAATACGGATTATAAAAATAAAATTCGTGTAAATATCGCCACTTAGCTTTTTAACATAAACATGACTGAGAAGTACCAAAAAAGCACAAATCAGTTTTAAAAGGTCAAGCCCATTATTGCGTGCAGGTTTATTAATTCGGTTCATGTTATATCTCCTCTTATATTAACAATTATATTTTTAAAAAATATGTTGAAAAAAGTATAACACGGCGGCAAAAAAAGTTCAAGAATTTTTTTGCAAATGCTGTGTTTTTGTTTTAATTTTATAAGGCACAGCATTATTAATAAATTTAAAATTAAAAACTTGATTTTATGGTTGCGTTTGTGTTACAATTGGAGAAATTAAACAAAGCACATAACAGGAGAATAACGAAAATGACACTTTATGAAGAATTGGTTGCCCGTGGGCTGATTGCACAGGTTACCGACGAGGAAGAAATTAAAGAGCTGATAAACAACGGCAAGGCCACGTTTTATATTGGGTTTGACCCAACAGCCGACAGCCTGCATGTTGGGCATTTTATGGCACTGTGCCTTATGAAGCGTTTGCAGAGTGCCGGCAACAAGCCTATTGCCCTTATTGGCGGCGGTACCGCAATGGTGGGCGACCCTTCGGGCAGAACCGATATGCGTACGATGATGACGCCGGAAACTATTGAGCATAATTGCCAATGCTTTAAAAAGCAAATGAGCCGCTTTATTGATTTTTCGGACGGCAAAGCAATTATGGTAAACAATGCCGATTGGCTTAAAAGCCTTAACTATATTGAAGTTTTACAAGAGGTTGGGGCACATTTTTCGGTTAACCGTATGCTGTCCGCCGAATGTTACAAGCAGCGTATGGAAAAAGGATTGAGTTTTTTAGAATTTAACTATATGATAATGCAAAGCTATGATTTTTATGTGCTGTACCAAAAATACGGCTGCAATATGCAGTTTGGCGGCGACGACCAATGGTCCAATATGCTGGGCGGCACCGAGCTTATACGCCGCAAGCTGGGCAAGGATGCCTATGCAATGACTATAACCCTGCTGCTTAACTCCGAGGGTAAAAAAATGGGCAAAACCCAGTCGGGGGCAGTTTGGCTGGATGCCGAAAAAACAACTCCGTACGATTTTTATCAATATTGGCGTAATGTTGACGATGCCGATGTTTTAAAATGTATTAAAATGCTCACCTTTTTGCCAATGGAGCAAATTGCCGAAATGGAACAATGGGAAGGTGCTCAGCTTAATACAGCAAAAGAAATTTTGGCTTTCGAGCTTACAAAGCTTATCCACGGGGAAGAACAGGCAACACAGGTGCAAGATGCAAGCCGTGCTGTTTTTGCTTCGGGTGCATCGGCAAATATGCCGGTTGCGGCTATTGAACAATCCGCCCTTGCAAACGGCGAAATTGATGTTTTAACTTTGCTTGTGCTGTCGGGGTTGGTCAGCTCAAAATCCGAGGCAAGGCGTGCTGTGGAGCAAGGCGGTGTTTCTGCCAATGGCGAAAAAGTGAGCGACATTAAAGCTGTGTTTACGGCACAGCAGCTGCAAGACGGCATTGTGCTAAAACGTGGCAAAAAGAATTTTGTTAAAGCGACACTTGGCTAAGCTTGCATTAAAAGGCATAATCTGCAAAGCAAGGCGTAAACTTAATTTATAAAACCATTTAAAATAAAACTTTTTAAAAAACCTTACGAAAGGTGTGAAAACGCATTATGGACAAACGAATGTTCAGGAGCATTTTGCTGCTGTTGGTTATTGCCATTGTTTTGGGCGTGCTTTTGTGGAAGTTTGAATTTGTTGCATTGGCTTTTTCGTGGCTGCTGGCAATCTGCTTCCCCATAATTTTGGGTGTGGTTTTTGCCTTTGTGCTTAATATTCCAATGAGGAACATTGAAAGCGGGTTTTTAAAAAGCAAAAAAAAATGGGTGCATAAAATCAAACGCCCCGTTAGCCTGCTTGTTTCGGTTTTGATTGTTTTGGCAATTTTGGCGACCTTTGTGGTTTTGGTTGTGCCTATGTTTTTTGAGGCGTTAAAAACACTTTATTTTACCCTGCAAGACCTTGTTTTAGAGTACGCTGCGTGGTTTGGCTCGTTTGGGTTTGCCGAGAGCGATTTGATGGGCTTTTTTAACAACCTCAGCATAGACTGGAACGACCTTGGCAACCAAGCCTTCGATTGGGTAAAATTCTCGCTGCAAAATGTTTTAGGGCAGACGTTTTTTGTCCTTACTCAAGTGCTTAACGGGGCTGTTAACGTAATTTTGGCATTTATTATCGCAATATATATTTTGGCGTGCAAAGAAAAGTTAAAAGAGCAAATTAAAGCTGTTTTAAAAGCCGTTTTTGCACCAAAGATTTTTGACAAAATTCGTAAAGTTCTGCGAATTTGCAATGTAACATTTTCGGCATTTTTATCGGGGCAAATTTTAGAAGCCCTTATTCTGGGTACACTGTGTTTTGTGGGTATGGCTATTTTCCAGTTCCCGCAGGCGGGGATGATTAGTGCGTTGATTGGCATTTTGGCGTTGGTGCCGCTGGTTGGGGCATATGTTGGCTGTGCTTTGGGTGCGTTTATAATTTTGGCACAAAACCCGTTGCAGGCGTTGCTTTTTGTGGTGTTCTTTATAATTTTGCAGCAAATAGAAGGCAACCTTATTTACCCCCGTGTGGTCGGCTCGCAGGTTGGCATTTCTCCCTTGTGGGTAATAATAGCAATTATAATCGGCGGCGGGCTGTTTTCTATCCCGGGCATATTCTTTGCCGTGCCCGTTATGTCGGTAATTTATCAGTTGGTACGAGAATCCACCTATAACAAACTCGACCGTTTGAATATGAGGTAACAACCACCCCGTCTCGGCGTAGCCGAGCCACCCCTCCCCGGAGGGGAATATTTGCACCAGCAATAGACATAATTGCCAAATTTTTACAAATCTGCACAAAATTATTTAACAAAAGCTATTGATTTTTTCGCATTATTGTTGTACAATATGTGTGAAACAATAGCTTTTTTGTTTGCGGTTTTTTATTATCTTGAAAAGCTATAAGAATTAAAAAACAGGAGGATTTTTACAATGAAAAAACAACTTACAAAACTATTAGCGGTTATGCTTGTGTTTGTGCTTGCATTGGGGGCATTTGCCGTGCCTGCGTTTGCAGCGGAAGAGGACGAATTCGTAGTAGTCGAATTTTACGCACAGATTGACGACATCAGCTTTGATGTAGGGAATATTTACCCAGTGGATAACGTTTCTGCACCAACATTTGAAGAGTATGCGGCTGCAATTGCAAGTGATTATGAACTTTTTAAAAGCCTAACGCTCGAAGACTACCTTGAAATGATGGGTTCAACTATCGATGTTTCGATGCTCATTGAGTTTTTAGGGTTGCCTGCGGACGCAAGTGATGAAGAAATTATTAATGCTGTTTTTAGTTTCGCATACCCTAACTTGGGAGGCTCGCCTTTAAATATGACCGAAGAAGAATATATACACCAAGAATTGCTCGTGCTTTATAATATGTATTTTTACGATTGGCAACCTTTAGACGAGCTTGTAGAAATCGAAGGCTATACAGTCGAAGATTATTTCAACGAACTTTTAGACAGCGGATATTTTGGAGTTAGCGGCTATTATATGGATGTTTACGACTACACCGTAGAAATCCCCGAAAATTATCTGAAAGAGAACTCAATCTTCTTAACAATCGACGATGCCTATGTTTCCTCCGTTGAGGTTGACGGTGTCCCGGTAGAGTTTGAATATGAAGATTTGGTTGATTTAGGTTGGGTTTGCGGTACTGCAGAAGTTAAACTTACCGATTTGGAAGACGGCGACATTATAACCGTAACATCTCACTTTGATGGTGATGAAAAAACCTATACTTTTAGAGTGGCAGCTACAGAGGCAGATTATTTTGCAGGCGACGTTAACAAAGACGGCAGAGTTACCATTGCCGACGTTACCGAGATTCAAAGACATCTTGCTCACATATCCGAGTTTGACGCAGAGGAACTGGATTTAGCTGACTATAATTTTGACAACAAGGTTGACATTAACGACGCTACCGATATTCAAAAGTTTTTGGCAAAAATATATTAAAAAACATATCATAGAAATATATACTAATCAAAAAATTGTAAAAGTGCCGGAAAGCCGCATTGACTTTTACGGCACTTTTTGTTATTATCGCAGTGTTAACAGACTTGTTTGGTCTGCTGTAACCAAAAACACAAATTGGAGAATTTTGGTGGAATATATTTTTTTGCCCGACAAAACCATTGTTAAAAACATAAATAATTTTGACCCCGACCAAACTTTAGATTGCGGGCAGGCTTTCCGCTGGCAAAAACAGGCGGATAATTCCTACACCGGCACGGCGTTTGGGCGGACAATTAACGTTGCAAAGGTTGGCGGCGACCTTGTAATTGCAAACACAACGCCACAGGAATTTAACACCCTGTGGCTAAAATATTTTGATTTAGAAACCGACTATGAACAAATTAAAACCGAAATTAAGCACCTGCACCCAACGCTGCAAAAAGCCGCCGAGTTCGCCCCGGGCATACGCATTTTGCGGCAAGAACCGTTCGAGGCTTTGGTAAGCTTTATAATCTCGCAAAACAATAACATAAAGCGTATTAAGGGCATAATTGACCGTTTGTGTGCAAACTTTGGGCAACAGTTGCCGGACGGAACTTTCGCCTTCCCTACGCCCTCGGCTTTGGCATCGCTAACACCCGCCGAACTTGAGCCAATTCGTGCAGGCTTTAGGCACAGGTATATTATAGACTGTGCACAAAAGGTGGCAAGCGGGCAGGTGGATTTTGAAGTTTGCCGTTTTGCTCCACTACCGCAAGCCCGTGCCGAGCTTATGAAAATTTGCGGTGTAGGCACAAAAGTTGCCGATTGTGTGCTGCTGTTTGGGTTTTATCGCTTGCAGAGCTTTCCGCTGGATGTTTGGATGAAGCGGGCTATGCAAAGTTTGTTCCTGGGGCTTTCGCCCGAAGATTTCGGACCGTATGCCGGCATTGCCCAGCAATATATTTTTCATTATTGCCGAATGAACCCGAATATATTGGAATAATTATTAGTTAGATGAAATCGGCAGGGTTTTACCCTGCCAAATTTTTTTGTAACGCTAACTAAACAATTTAACAGTAATAATGAGAAAAATCTATTCAACAAACCTAAGGTCAAATTTGCCAACTATAGACCAAATATTTATGTTCGCTTCGCTACCGCCGTTTAACAAATAATAGGTATCTGAATATTCCGTTATAGTTTCTTCAAGTTTAACTGCTTCTTTGTTGTGCAGTTCAACTGCACCTTCACCATCAGGCATATCCCAGTTACTGTAAATGTTCGCTTTGGTTTTTGCCGGTATGCTTATATCAAAATCACCAAATGCATTTTGCACCGACAAACTCCCTATTTCATAGGTTGTTTCTGCCTTGCATTTGCCCATAAAATTGTCTATCTGCAAACTTCTAAAGCTGCCTTTGCAGTTAATGTCGCCTGCAAAATTATAAACACTCAACCCAAACGGTTCTGTGCCGATTGGTTGTTTCTCTTCAAAAATCGAAAATTCCCCCGCCGAATTGTTTATTACTATATCCCCGGCAAAAGTGTTTGGCACTTTAACAGTAAGCACTGCCATGTTTGGTATGCCTAAATATTTTAAAAATTTTGTTTTTTCGATGCTTATATTCGCCCCATGATAATTACTGCTTTCTATTGACACTTCTGCTGCTCCATAAATACCATCGGGTGCAGCACCGCTGTAATTTATAATAATACTGTCGGGCGATGCGTCTTGCGTTTCTATAACGGTTTTACAATCAACGTTAGTAAGCCTGACGGTTCCTTCTTCAGAAATATTCAAACTAAACTCCCTATTTTGGTTCGAATAAAAACTCGAACTCCATCGGTTCCAATCGGCAATAAAATTTGCAGCTCCGCCTGCAACAAGTGCCAAACCGGAAAAAGTGCTTATTACGCAAATTGAGACTAAAACAATAACGGCAATAACTTTTTTGCTCAGTTTCTTTTTGTTCTCCATAACTTTTTGCTCCTTATATATTTTGCGTAGCTGTTTTCGCCTACGCTTTTTTTATTATGTTAACACACGATTTTACTATATATTTGCCCATTTTTACCAAGCCTTTGGCGACGACAGACACTGCCAAAGTTGCCAATATAGCACCTGCTAAAACTCCAACACCTATAAGTATTCCGCCAAATAACAAAGTGCCGTTCGGGTACAAAGCAATTGCTGCAACAATCACTGCTGCTGCGGCTGCATATAAAGCAACTAAAATGCCAAGCAAGCCGAAAAACAAACCAATCATCAACCCCAGCAAAGGCACAACTATAAACAACATAAACAACAGCATACCCAAAACAGTAAGTACTTTTTTTGCTGTTTCTTTGTTCTTCTTAGCAGCGTCTTGCGGGTATGGCACGGCATACGCCCCGCCCTGCCCGGTAACAAAAAACGGGTTGCTGCCGTCGTAATAACTGCCGTCTTGGCTGTGTGCGGCACTGCTGCCTTCGGCATAATAATCGGCTGCCAATTCCTCCGGCACACCTAACGATTCGCAAATTTCGCTCTCGGTTTTGCCGTTTTCAAAGCCCACTCTAAAATGTTCTTCATAATCTGCCAAAATTTCTTTTCTGTCCTCATAGGGCAAAACGTCAATAGCCCTATTTAAACGTGTAATAAAATCAACCTTTGTCATTACGCATCCACCTCGCTGTTATCATCGGTGCTATATGCACCGTTTTTGTTTGTAATGCTGTTAACCTGTTTGCAAAAAGTACTCCATTCTTCCTCAAGGGTAGTTAACATCTCTCTACCCTTTTGCGTTATGGCGTAATATTTGCGGGGGGGACCGCCCGAAGCTTCGGCAAGGTAGACTGTTACCGCTTCATCTTGCCGCAAACGCCGCAAAACAGGGTACACACTGCCGTCGGCAAACCCAATCGAGCCGGAAAGTTCGTTTGCAACATCATAGCCATAACGGTCCGAATCTTTTAGCAACGCCAAGATGCAAAGCTCTAATATGCCTTTTTTAAATTGTATGTACATACGCATCACCCACTATTATTCTTAAATTAATAGTAATTATAAATTAGTTTTTTCTGTTTGTCAATAGTTTTTTAAATAAAAAAACCGTAATTTTTCTTTAAATGTGAAAATTATGAAAAATTTACATATAGCACTTGACAAAATAATGGAAAAATGCTACCCTATAAACAGAAATTAGCACTCGGTGCTTTAGAGTGCTAATTTTTAAAAAACTGCATATACTATTGCAAGCAAACATACATTGCAGTGCAAGTCGGCACTTTAGCAGCTTGTTGGTTTTAAAAAGACCGAAAGGGCGTGTGGGAACGATGAAGCCAATTGAGCGTAAACAAAAAATTTTATCGAGCATTATAGAAAGCTACATTAAAACCGGCGAGCCCGTTGGTTCAAAAACCTTGCAAAGTGCGGCGTTTTCGGGCGTGTCGAGTGCGACCCTACGCAACGATATGGCAGAACTTACCGACAGCGGGCTTTTGTTTCAGCCGCATACATCCGCCGGCAGGGTGCCCACTTTGCCGGGTTTGCACAGTTATGTGGACAGCTTAGAGAATGTTCAACCCACACCACACCTAAAAGCCTATATAGATGACTTGATGTCGGGTTTTTACGGCTCGCCTGAGGAAGTTTTAAAAAAAGCAGAAGAAGCCTTGTTTAAAGTAACCGGCTGCGTGGGCATAAGCTCTACCCCACCCTATGAGGGTATAACAATTCACAAACTAAAGCTTGTGCAAATAGGCAAATATACTGCAATGCTGCTGCTTATAACGTCGGTTGGTATGGTAAACACAAAAATTTTTCGCTGCGAGTACACAATTACCCCCGATATTCTCAGAGTGTTTGAGCAAGCACTAAACCACGAGCTTGCGGGGGTGGCACTCTCTTCTGTTTGCACATCGTTTTTGCAAACAACCGCCTGCAATATGGGCGAAATCGCACTGTTGCTTGCCCCCTGCTTGGTTTCGGTTTTAGAGATTTCGGAAGAATCTCGCCAAATTAACATTGGCTACAGCGGTGCCGACAGTGTGCTTAGCCGAATTTCGGGCGATGTTATTACAGCGGGCAGCCTGTTTATGCTGCTAAACCAAAAAAAGCTTTTGCTAAACCTGCTGTTAAAAAACCGCCACAGCACAACAGTCAATTTTGGCGGCGAGGAGCAGCTCGCACAGCTGTCTAACATAGTTTTAATATGCTCACGCTATAAAATAAATTCAAAACCGGCCGGAGGTTTGGCACTGGCAGGCTCACTGCGAACCGATTACCGTCTTGCACTGGCAGCGTTAAAATACACCGCCGATATTACCGGCTCTCTTATTGAAGACACAATTGCAGCGTAAAAATTGCATCCAAACCACCCCGTCTGCTCTGCTCAATCTAAAATATTTTATTTTTTACTTAGGGAGCAGCCACCCCTCCCCGGAGGGGAATATTAGCACAACGGCGTGGCTTTATGGTACACTCAAAAAGATGAAAAATTTCTGCATTCTGCATTATTATTTATGATTTATGAAAGAAGGAGTGTTCTGATTGAAAAAAGACAAAAAAACCACAAAAGAAGATGATGTTTTTAAAGAACCGATTGAAGAAACATCGCCGAAGGAAACAGACAGCTCTCCCGTTGAGCAAGATACTAAAACACAAGAAGACCCGCTTGCCGCACAAAAAGATAAATATTTGCGGCTGGCAGCCGAGTACGACAACTACCGCAAGCGAACGTCCGCCGAAAAAGCGGCAATTTACAGCAACGCCTGTGCCGACACCGTTCTTGCACTGCTGCCCATAGCCGACAGTATCGACCAAGCCCTTAGCGGTGCAGTTGATGCCCCACCCGAATTTTTAAAAGGCTTGGAGCTTATTAAGACCCAGTTAGACACAGCCTTCGGCACTCTAAAAATCGAGCCATTCGGGCAAATCGGCGACGACTTTAACCCCGAAATCCACAACGCAATAGCACAAACCCCGCCCGAGGATAACCCCCCCAATACAATTGCAGCCGTGTACCAAAAAGGCTACAAAACCGCCGATAAGGTAATCCGCCATGCAATAGTGCAAGTGTATGGGTGAGTAAACCACCCCGTCTTCGCTAAAGCGAATCCACCCCTCCGCGGAGGGGAATATTAGCACAAACAATAGACTATGAACAAACCACAAGAATAAAATACACAAAAAACTAACCTAACCGCTCCAAGTCTCGGAGAGAGAAAACATTCCCCTCCGTGGAGGGGTGGCTCAACACTTATGAAATGAGTGTTGAGACGGGGTGGTTTATATTAAACACAAAAAAATATAAAATTCGAAAGGATGAATTAAAATGAAAACAATAGGTATAGATTTAGGAACAACAAACTCATGTGTTGCGGTTATCGAAGGCGGAGAGCCGGTAGTTATCGCAAATGCCGAGGGCGCAAGAACAACACCGTCGGTTGTAGCATTTTCAAAAGACGGCGAACGCTTGGTGGGTCAGGTTGCAAAACGTCAGGCAATAACAAACCCCGACCGTACAATTTCTTCTATTAAAAGAGAAATGGGTACCGGCTACAAAGTTAATATCGACAGCAAAAACTACACCCCGCAAGAAATTTCGGCGATGATTCTGCAAAAACTCAAGGGCGATGCCGAAGCATATTTGGGCGGCAAGGTTACTTCTGCCGTTATTACCGTACCCGCTTATTTTACCGA
>JAISII010000037.1 GCA_031262125.1 Oscillospiraceae bacterium
CCGCTAAGCCGATTTCGCCAAAGGCAATGGTTGTGTCGGCTATTGAAGTTTCTTTAAGGCTGCTTATAAGGGCAAGCGCCACTGGCAAATCTACCGCAGGCTCATCCAACCGCAAACCGCCGATAATATTAATATAGGTGTCGTTGCCGCTAAAGTAATAGCCGGCACGTTTTTCCAGCACGGCAAGCAGCATAGACATTCGGTTGTAATCAAACCCCGTAGACATACGCCGTGGGTTGCCAAAGCCGGATGCCGTAGCCAAGCCCTGAACCTCAGCCAAAATGGGGCGGCTGCCCTCTATAGAACACACAACACAGGTACCTGAAACATTTTTAGGTCGCCCTGCAAGCAGCATTTCGGATGGGTTTTTAACTTCGGTAAGACCTCTGTCTGTCATTTCAAAAACGCCAATTTCGTTAGTTGAACCATAACGATTTTTAACGGCACGCAAAATGCGAACCGACATTTGCTTGTCCCCTTCAAAATAAAGCACAGCATCCACAATATGCTCCAGCACCTTTGGCCCTGCCAGCGAGCCTTCTTTATTAACATGCCCGACGATTATAATCGGTATATCCAGCTCTTTGGCTGTACGCATCAGCATATTTGTGCTTTCTCGCACTTGCACAACACTGCCGGGGCTGGAGTTAACTTCAGATATACTCATTGTTTGAATCGAATCAATCATCACAAGCTCGGGGCGGGTTTGTCTTATTTGTTCGCAGATTATTTCTACATCGGTTTCGGTTAAAACCAGCAAATTGTCGCTGTCCACTTCCAGCCGTTCGGCTCGTAGCTTTAGCTGGCGTTTAGATTCCTCGCCCGAAACATACAGCACACCGTAATTTTTGCAAATATTACGGCAAATTTGCAGCAAAATGGTAGATTTGCCAATGCCTGGGTCGCCGCCCAAAAGCACAATGCTGCCTTTTACAATTCCGCCGCCAAGCACACGGTCAAGCTCCCCGATTTGCGTGTAATAGCGGTTTTCGCTTTCGGTGGTAATTTCTCTTATAGTAACGGGCTTTGCATACATTGTTCGCACCGCCGAGGATGCACGCTCGCCCGCCTTTTTCTCATCCCGGGCTGTTCGCACCTCTTCTGTAAGGGTGTTCCATTCGCCGCAGCCACGGCATTTGCCTTCCCATCGGGGCGATTCGTAACCGCACTCGGTGCAAACAAAAACATTTTTTACTTTCGCCATTTTTTTAAATTCCTATTTGCCTTTCGTTTTTTGTATCATCACTATATCACTTTAAAAATAATTCTTAATAATTGTTACTGTAAAAATCCATAAACCCGCTGAAAATTGCAAACGCCATTTGCTTTTGGTAATCTTCGTCTTTCAGTTTGGCAAGCTCGCCGGGATTGGTTAAAAACCCGCATTCCACAATAACCGCAGGCACGGTGGCATTGTGCATTAAAAAAATGCTGCTTTGTGCGGTTTTAGCTTCCCTTTTATTGTTAGGTTGCAGCAAGCCTAAAATAGACGTGCGAATGTTTTCTGCCAGCGTTTGGCTTTGCGAATTATTGGGCGAATAAAAAACCTGACTGCCGTTTAGGTTACTGTCGGAAAATGTGTTTTGATGCACACTGATAACTACATTGTTTTCGTCGCTGTTATACAATTCCAGCCGTTTGTGCATATCCGAGGTTTTGCGGCTGCGGATAGTATTAAGGCTGTTGTCGCCAATGGCTGTGTCGGTTTCTCGTGTCATTTTTACGGCGAAACCGCTTTGCTTAAACAACAGCTCAAGCTCGTTTGCAATATTAAGGTTAATTGTTTTTTCTTGCGTTCCGTCACGCCCTACGGCTCCGCCGTCTTCCCCACCATGCCCGGCATCGATTATTATAATTGGTTTTTGCTCTGCCAAGCCGCTCTCTATTGTTTGCATTGCAACCTTGTTGTACGCCGCCGAAAATATAACAGCCACAACCAAAATTGCAACCGCAGAAGCATAATAAACAAAAATCTTTTTCTTTTTTATATTAGTTTTTTTAAACATACCCACACATCACCTCTTAAAAAAAGTTATGTATAATAATATGCAGGTTACTTTGTTACTATTCTAACATAAAACGGCAGAAAATGGAAGAGGGAAATTTTTGATTTGCCGGAACTTGAAATATTGACATATAATTCGGTTTATAATATAATAGTAATGATATAACAATGATTTAGTAATTATTTGGAGTGATTGAAATGGCAAAAACAATACAAGTTAGAGTTGACGATAATTTAAAAGATTCGGCAGATATGTTGTTTTCTTCTTTAGGGTTAGATACCTCTACCGCTGTGCGTATGTTTTTAGTTGCAGCAATGGAGCGTGGCGGCATACCTTTCCCTGTTATGCACAACAGCGACCCTGATTATGCTGTTAAGCGTGGCATTGCCGAGCGGCAGGCGGGCGAACCCTTTTTGTCTTCGGATGACTTTTTGGCAAATATGCGTACGGCTATTAATAAGGGTAAAAATTATGACTAAGCAAAGTTATATTGTAAAATTTGTTAAAGGTGCAAATGATAAAATGGAAACTCACATCGAATTTTTAGCTCGTGTGAGTTTACCCGCTGCCGAAAAGCTGTATTCGGATTTTGAAGAAACTATTCTATTCTTGCAAAAAATCCCTGCAAGCTGCCCTGTTTATGATTTAGACTCTACTATAGATGCCGAAATCAGATATAAGCTTTTTGGCAAAAGATATAGAATGGTATTTGAAATTGTAGACCAAACTGTTTATGTATATGATATACAAGATTGCAGACAGGACACTGATAAAAACCTAATTTAAAACAGCTTACTGCTTTTTTCAAACCGCTTGCGTAATGTAGCAAGCGCTTTTTTTTCGATTCTAGAAACATACGAGCGTGATATGTTCATTTGTGCTGCAATTTCTCGTTGGGCAAGCGGTTTGCCACCGTCCAGCCCATAACGCATAATAAT
>JAISII010000123.1 GCA_031262125.1 Oscillospiraceae bacterium
TTGCCGTTACGGGTTTGAAGCATATAGAGCTTGCCGTTTTCGATGGTGAACTCCATATCCTGCATATCTCTGTAGTGGTTCTCTAAACGCTTTGTAATAGCAACGAACTCTTTGTAAACCTCGGGCATATCATTCTCAAGCTGAGAAATGTGGTTGGGTGTACGAACACCTGCAACAACGTCTTCGCCCTGTGCGTTAATAAGATATTCGCCGTAAAGCCCGTTTTCGCCGGTTGAAGGGTCACGTGTAAATGCAACACCTGTGCCGGAATTGTTGTTAAGGTTACCAAATACCATCGGCTGAACGTTAACGGCAGTACCCCAAGAATAAGGAATGTCGTTTTGCTGACGATAGTAGTTTGCACGGGGGTTGTCCCACGAGCGGAAAACAGCACGAATAGCTTCGATAAGCTGAAGTTTGGGGTCAGAGGGGAAGTCTTCGCCTTTTTGTTCTTTATAGTACGCTTTAAAGAGTTTTACAAGCTCTTTCATATCTTCTGTTTCAAGCTCGATGTCGTTTGTAACGCCCTTTTTCTCTTTAAGCTCATCAATAATAACTTCAAAACGCTTTTTGGAAATTTCCATAACAACGTCCGAGAACATTTGAATAAAGCGACGATAAGAGTCGTAAACAAAACGTGCAAATTTGGGGTCGCTGTTGCCTGCAATCATGCCTGCTGCAACATCATCGTTTAAGCCTAAGTTAAGAATAGTGTCCATCATGCCGGGCATAGAAGCACGAGCACCCGAACGAACCGATACTAAAAGCGGGTTGCTAACGTCGCCGAACTTTTTGCCGTTGATTTCTTCTATCTTTGTTAAATAATCAAAAACTTCCGCTTCTATTTCGGGAGCGATTTTTCTGCCGTCGTCATAATAACGTGTGCAAGCTTCGGTTGTTACCGTAAAGCCTTGTGGAACAGGCATCCCTAAGCTGACCATTTGTGCCAAGTTTGCACCTTTGCCGCCGAGAAGCTCTTTCATTGATTCGTTACCTTCCGAAAAAAGGTAAACATACTTTTGTGCCATTTTTCTTCCTCCTGCTAAATGTTTAGGTTTTTTATAGTTTTGTAAAAAATCGCATATTAATACGCTTTTTTACGACCACATAAGATTATAACAGATAACTGCAACTTTTTCCAGTGAAATTTTATAATTTTTAGCAATTTTTTAGCTTTTTTTTAAAGTTTGTTAGTTTTGTTGAACTTTTGCTTAACAATAGCCAAAATTTTATGCAACAAATACCCAAAAAATGCTGCTTATTCAAACACTTGCATATTTTCATCAAACAAATTAAGCCTTGCAACCAATATATGAACGTCGCCGGTTAAAAACTCTTTTATCTTTGCCGCATAGAGGTTAGGGTTAATGTTAAGCTTGCTGCCCGCAGGCAAAACGATTTTAAATTGCTCCTGCCCTATTTCGAGCTGTTTTATCGGTGCAATAAGCTCTTGAGTTTCTATTTTGCCGGACTTTGTTTTCTTCTGTGCAAAAACCTCTTTTTGTGCAAAAAACTTTTGCAGCTGTTCGGTTATTTCTTGGGTGCTGATTGTTGATGATTCAAGCGTGATTAAAAACTCTGCAAAGGCAATTTTACCCGGCTTCATAACGGGTGCTGTTACGGCAAATACGCTCAAGCCCGACGGCAAACACACATTTAGGTTTTTAATAGTATCCTTATAGCTATAGGTTGAATCTGTAAGGCGGATGTCCATACTCTCATTCTCACCCGCAAAGCCCAGCGACAGCGGCAGTGCGAACGTACAAAACGGGTGCGGGTTAAAGCCCTCAGTGTGCCAAACGGGTATGCCGCTTTTGTGCAACGCCCGCATCATAACACGGTTTAAATCAAGATGAGAAATATATTTGCAGCCCTCGGTTTTTTTAAACCAAACTCGCACAGTACGCTCAAAGCCTTGTGCTGTTGCAGCTATTGGCGGTGCATAGGTTGCATTTTTACTACTGTTTTCAGCCAACGGCTTAGGCGTAGCTACCTCTGCCCCGTCTGCGGTTTGCGGTGCTTCGGGTTGGTTTTGTTCGTCTTCGCTTTTCTCTTGCCAATTCTCGGGGGTCAACGAATTTGCAAGCTCTGCCTGTGCCTGCAAAAAGCTTTTTTGCACCCTATAATCCAAATGCTCCCACGGCAAAACTTCATCATAGCTGCGGCGGCGATTGGCATAAAAATGCGGGTCTATGCCGCAATCCTCAAAAATTTGCAGCCACTTTTCAAGCGAAAAGCAATCATTCCAACCGTCGAAGTGGAATCCTCGCTCTGCCGCCAGCATCAACGCAGGCTGCAGGTTGCGGTCGCCCCGTGCAAAAACAGCTTCTAAAAAGCTGGTGTCGGCATCGTGATAATTGAACGAGATTTTTTTGGTGTTTATTGTGCTTTTAATAAGCTGCTGTTTGCGGCGTATTTCGTCCAAACTGTCCTGCGGCTCCCACTGAAAAGGTGTAAACGGCTTTGGTACAAACGACGATGCCGAAAGCGTAACCCTCACGCCCTTGCTTTTGTTACGCATTGGTGCACTATGAAAAGCCCCTACAACATCCATACCCAGCTTTGCTATAGCTTCAATATCCTCATCTGTTTCGGTCGGCAAGCCTAACATAAAGTACAGCTTTACGGTTGTCCACCCTTTGTTAAAGGCGACTGTGCAGGTTTGCAAAAGCTGCTTCCTTGTAACATTTTTATTTATAACATCACGCATTCGCTGGCTGCCTGCCTCGGGAGCAAAGGTCAGCCCGCTTTTTCGCACGGTGTTAATTTGGTTTACTATAGCGTCCGAAAAGCCATCAACACGCAGCGACGGCAGAGAAATACTCACCTTGCCGTCCTTTGTCCACGTTTGCAAGCCCTCCAGCAAATCTTCTATTTTTGAATAATCGGTCGAGCTTAACGACGAAAGCGAAACCTCGTCATAACCTGTGTTCTCGCACAAGCAGCGGCATTGTTTTTGAATTGTCTCGATTGATTTCTCTCGTATTGGACGATAGATAAACCCTGCTTGGCAAAAACGGCAGCCCCTAAAGCACCCTCTAAAAATCTCTTGTACTGCCCTATCGTGGATAATCTCGATATTAGGCACGACAAAGTTTTGGGGGTAAAATGCCGTGTCCAAATCTTTAATAAATCGCTTTTTTATGGTTTTTGGTGCATTGCCCAAAGGGGTAACGGCGGCAATGGTTTTGTCCTCGTTATAATCAACATTATAAAGTGCAGGAACATACACGCCCTCTATCTGTGCCGCCGCAGTTAAAAACTCGGCTTTGCTTTTTTCTGCTTTTTTATATTCTCGGTACAGCTCCAGCAGTTCAAGCGAAACCTCTTCCCCCTCGCCCAACACAAAAACATCAACAAACCCTGCCAGTGGTTCGGGGTTGCAGGTGCAGGGCCCGCCCGCAATTACAAGGTTTTTAAGGGTTGTCCGCTGTTCACTTAGCAACGGGATTTTCCCAAGACGCAGCATATTAAGCATATTAGTGTACGACAGCTCATATTGCAGGGTAAACCCAAGAATATCGAAGTCTGCAAGTGCATCTCCGCTCTCTAAAGCAAATAATGGTATATTATTTTCGCTCATCTGCTCTTCCATATCAATCCACGGGGCAAAAGCACGTTCGCACCAAACATAATCGATATTATTATACAGTGAGTACAATATTTTCATCCCCAAATGCGACATTCCGACTTCATACACATCGGGGAAGCAAAACGCAAAACGCACATCCACCTGCGTTTTATCTTTAACCACCGAGTTCAGCTCGCCCCCGGTGTAACGCCCCGGCTTTTGCACGTTTAGCAAAATTTTTTCTACCTGCTTGTTTATCATATGGCAAAATTACTCTCTTTCGCAGCAATATATATACTTTATTTAAAGAACAAAAATGCACTTGAAACCGCAAAAATGCGAACTCAAGTGCACTAATTATATCAAACTGTTTTGAATTTTGCAAATTTAAATTAAGTAACAAAATTTTGCAAAAATGCTAATATAAAATTCAGTTGTTAGAAAAATAGGACGGGCGTTTAAAATGGCGTTTTGCCATTGCCATTGTTTGGGTTACATAATCCTTGCCATCACTGCTGAGCTCACGGTAAGCTTCTATCAGCTTAATTTCTTCGTCCGACAGTTCCTCTATTTTAAGCTCGGTATATTTTTTGGTAACCTCAAAAAAATAATTTGGCGACACGTTTAAAATCTCGCAAATTTTCTCCAAAGTTAAAATATCGGGCTTGCTTACGCCATTCTCCCAGTTGCTGATTGCGTTGCCGCTGACATCGAGCATTTTTGCAAGCTGTGCCTGCCGCAGGTTTGCCTGTTTGCGTGCCGATTTTAATTTTAATCCAAACATAAATTTAAGCGGATAACTTCCACTTAAGCACCTCGCTTTATTCTAAAATTAACGATTAGTCGAACCACAAGTAATATAGCAAATAATCGTTTAAAATCACTTTATGTTTGATATTGTAGCATTGATATTACGATTTGTAAAGCGTTTTTTACAGTATTCTTGAACTTTCGACTATTTGCACAAATAAATTGTAAAATTTTGTGCAACTTTAACAAACTTTTTGTTTTTGCAGCACCAGCACAAGCAGAAGATAAACCGAAATAAACAGCAGCGAAAAATTATAAGGCGAATTAAAAAGCAGCAAAATCCCAAAAACAGCCGTGGGCAACAAAATAACTACCGTTAAAATACTGATGATTGTGTTAACCGTTGCATCACTGAAAAATTTTTCAAGCGTAAAAGCAAGTGCCTGCCCGCCGTCAAGCGAAATTACAGGCAGCAAATTAAAACACGCCATCCCCAAATTTATTATGCAAAAAATCAAAAACACTTCGGTTTTAAACACTGCAAACAGCACTGTGCAAACAACCGCCGTTATCAGGTTAACACAAGGTCCTGCAAGGGTTATGAGCATATTTTGCCTGTAGGTTCTTGAGCCTCTGTCGGGGTCTTCTATCACAATTTCAAACAGCCTGTATGCAACCGACTTTGGCGGGGTTTTAAGCAGCAGCATTGCCGCCAAATGCCCAAGTTCGTGCACCAATACCGCTAATATGCAAAACGAAAATCTGCCCGCAGTATCAAGCAACAAAACAAGCGTAAAAAAAGCCACCGCCAAAAAGCTTATTTTAAGCTTAATGCCAAATACAAAAAAGCTCAGATAGCTTGTTTTTTTTGCGAATTTATCAAGCCTCATCATTGGTAGCAAGGTTTGCATTAACGCTGTTTGCAGTGGTAGAGGGCACAACGCCGTTAATTATGCCGCCCGGCAAGTCGGAGATGAAAACCGAATTGTTAATTTGTGCCGTGTACCAGCCCTTTATTTGCTCATAAATCGGCGGGCTGATTTCTTTAAAAGTATAAACGGTGGCAACTGCGGCAACACAAAGTACAATTTGTATAATCAGCAGCCACGGTTTGTTGATTTTTTTTGCGTTTTTAAAATGCAAAGGCGTATGTGCAGACTTGCTTTGCAAACCGTCGTCGCCCGTTTTGCCGCTGTCGCTTTCGGCATCGGTAAAAGTATACACCTCGGGCTTGCTGGAGTTCTTCCAATCGTCGTCGTAAACAATAAAATCTTTTCGCTCGTTGCTGAACATTTTATTGCTGTTTTGCTCATTTTTTTCGGGCATCGTTATCACCTCACACTACAAATGTATGCGGCAATAAATGCTAATAGTACAAGTTTAGGCACCGCAAAATTAATTGCCGTGCCTAATTAAAATTTATAAATTTTTAATGTTTTAAAAACTGATTTTATGCGTTTTTTAAGTAATCATCAATAGCGGCGGCAGCTTTCTTCCCCGCCCCCATAGCCAAAATTACCGTTGCTGCACCCGTAACGGCATCACCGCCTGCATACACCCCTTTTATTGAGGTTTGCAGCGTATCTTCATCCACCACAAGGCAGTTCCAGCGGTTGGTTTCAAGCTCTTTTTCGGCAGAGGTAAGCGTTGGATTTGGTGCATTGCCAATCGCCATAATTATGGTATCGGCTGCTATTTTAAAGTTAGAGCCCTCAACCTCCACCGGGCGGCGTCTGCCCGAGGAATCCGGCTCGCCCAACTCCATTTTAACGCACTCCAGCTCAACTGCTTTTGAGTTATCATCACCCAAAATTTGCACAGGGTTGGTCAAAAGCAAAAACTCTATGCCTTCCTCTTTTGCATGGTGAATTTCCTCGTTGCGGGCGGGCATTTCGTCTTCGCCTCGGCGGTAAATTATACTAACTGTTTTTGCACCCAGCCGCAATGCACAGCGTGCAGCGTCCATAGCTACATTGCCGCCGCCAATTACAGCAACATTTTCAGGCTGAGTAAGCGGTGTGTCGTAGCCCGCACTGTACGCCTTTAGAAGGTTTACACGGGTCAAAAATTCATTGGCAGAATACACGCCAATCAAATTTTCGCCGAGGATTTTCATAAAATTCGGCAGCCCTGCACCTGTACCCAAAAAAACAGCGTTAAAGCCGTCATCCGACAAATCTTGCAGTTTTAGGCTTTTGCCGACAATAACATTTGTAATAATTTCTACACCCAGTAATTTCAAACTTTCAATTTCTTTTTCTACAATTCTTTTCGGCAGCCTAAATTCGGGTATACCGTACATCAAAACGCCGCCGGCGGTGTGCAGTGCCTCAAAAACCGTTACCGAGTAGCCCTTTTTTGCAAGCTCGCCCGCACAAGTCAGCCCGGCAGGCCCTCCACCAACAACAGCAACTTTTTTGCCGTTGTTTTGCGGTTTTTCCTCATTATCAATAGCAGCTTCGCTTTCAAAATCGGCGGCAAACCGCTCCAATCTGCCGATTGCAACGCTCTCGCCCTTAATTCCCCGTACACAGGCACTCTCACACTGCACCTCTTGCGGGCAAACACGTCCGCACACTGCGGCAAGCGAATTATCCCGCTTAACAATGCTTGCGGCAGCGGCAAAATCTCCGTTTTTCAATTCTGCAATAAACTCGGGGATTGCCACATTAACCGGGCATTTTGCAACACACGGGCGAGTTTTGCAGCCCAAGCATCGGTTTGCCTCTTGCACTGCATCCTCGGCACTGTAACCAAGTGCGACTTCTGTAAAATTCTCTCGCCTTATATTTGGCAATTGCTCGGGCATTTTAGTTTTTAAAGCTTGCATATTAGCCATAATTTTCTCCGTTTTTGTTTATAAATCAAATGTTTTTATATTATTTTAAAAGGTTACATTCGTGTGTTTTTTTAAAGCTTTCATAAGCGTCCGCCTCAAGAGCTTTAAATGACGCCAGACGTTTCATCGCATCGTCAAAATCGACCAAATGCCCGTCAAAATCGGGGCCGTCCACACAGGCAAATTTCATTTTCCCGTCAACCAAAACTCGGCAACAACCGCACATCCCCGTGCCGTCAATCATCAGCGGGTTCATACTTACAATCGTTTTAATGCCATAGGTTTTGGTCAGCTGTGCCACTGCTTTCATCATCGGCAATGGGCCAATCGCAATCACAACATCGTACTGCTTGCCCGAGTTTATGCTCTGTTCCAAAGCGGCGGTTACAAAGCCTTTGTTGCCGTTGCTGCCGTCGTCGGTCATCACGGTCAGGTTGGTTGAGTTCGCTCTCATTTTGTCCTCAAGGATTATCAAATCTGAGGTTCTGAAGCCTGCTATCATATCAACATCAGCACCCATTTTAAAAAGTGCTTTTGCCTGCGGGTATGCAATTGCACAGCCCGCACCGCCGCCAATTACCGCAGCGTTTTTAAAGCCGCATAGTTCCGAGGCCGCACCCAAAGGCCCTGCAAAATCTAAAATTTCGTCCCCTTGGTTTAAAAGAGCAAGTTGTGCAGTTGTTTTGCCCACAATCTGAAAAATTATTGTTATTGTTCCGCTCTTTGCAGAATAATCGGCAATCGTCAGTGGTATTCTTTCTCCGTATTCATCAACCCTAAGCACAACAAACTGCCCCGGCTGTGCATGTTTTGCGGCATAGGGGGCGTTTACAACCATCTCTACCGTAGAAGAGTTAAGATACGTTTTAGTTAATATTTTATACATGGCATCTCCTTAAAATAAAGCAACTCAGGCACATTTTTACGGCAGAATTTCTACAAACGTCCGCCGAAAATATAAAAATTTTAGCCCTGCTTTGTTGCACAGCCTTTATTGTAACAAAATATACATAAGATTGTCAAATAATATTGTAAAAATTACGGTTATGAATTATAATGATAGTTAAGTTAGAGAATGTCAGTTTTTTGCATTTTGCAACTATTGGTCGGTAATCTGCAAAAATACAATGTGAACCGAGGTTTTGATTTTGAACAGAATTAAGGCAGATATTGCAATAATCGGCGGCGGAGCGGCAGGTATGATGGCTGCGGCGGCTTTATCGTATGAGCTTTTTGCAAAAAACGGGCAAAATAATGTGCATATAGTTATTATCGAAAAAGAAGCCCGAGTGGGCAGAAAACTGCTAAAAACCGGCAACGGGCGTTGCAACCTCACAAATTCAGGTGCAACAGCAGCCGATTATTCGGGCAGCTTTGATATTGCTGATTTTCTGGATGTTAACACTCCAACCGAGCTTATAGCCTATTTTGCAAAGCTCGGGCTGATTTGCAAAAGCGATGCCGAAAACAGAGTTTACCCCATTAGCAACAGTGCAAATTCGGTTTTAGATGTTTTGCGAAACAATTATTTGTCTTATGGGGTTGCCGAATATTGCAACAATGTTGTTAGTTCGATTGATTATCAAAAGCAAAGCTATATTATAAAAACCGATAGTAATATTTTTGAAGCTGCAACCGTCATTTTAGCTACAGGCAGTTGTGCTTCGGTTAATTTTTCAAAAGAAAATATATACAGCTTGCCCAAAGCATTGGGGCATAATATTTCAAAAATAAATCCGGGTCTTAGCCCTATTCAAGCAAATTCTAAAATTCTTAGCGGCTTAAAGGGCATCCGCTGCAACTGCAAAGTGCAGTTAAAAGAGCAAAATAATGTTTTGGCAACCGAATATGGCGAATTGCAATTTGCCGAAAACGGGCTTTCGGGCATTTGCATTTTTAATTTGTCTAACAGAATACACAATGCCGAAAACCCAAAGGTAGAAATCGACTTTCTGCCAAACACTACCGCACAAGATTTTGCCAAAATTTTGTGCAACCGAGCAGCTAAATTTGCCGCCTTAACAATAGACGAATTATTCTTTGGAATTTTAAACAAACGCATTGGGATGGCTATATTAAAAACCTGCAAAATCGGGGATTTTTCAAGAAAACTCGGTGCACTAACTAAAAAAGAAACAGAGAAAATTGCAAATTGCACAAAAGCTTTTAGCGTTGATGTCAGCCGACCGCAAAGCTTTGCAAAAGCACAAATTGCCATCGGCGGCGTTATCGGGAGCGAAATTAGCAGCAAAACTATGCAAAGCACCCTGCACGGCAATTTGTATGTTTTGGGCGAACTGATAGACTGCAATGGGCAGTGCGGCGGGTTTAATTTGAATTTTGCATTTTCATCCGCAGTTGTTGCCGCAAAAAGCATTGCAGAAAAATACAATTAAGTTTGATGTTTGCAATTTGAAGCAATATTTGACTTATTATACATTTTCTTTAAGTGAGAACTAAAATGATACGAATAAATTTTGTAAAGCTGCCGCTAAACTATAATCAAAAAACTATCGAAAATGCCGTTTGCAAAGAGCTCCGCATTGACAAACGTGCTATTGAGCATTTTACGCTTAATCGCTTGTCTGTCGATGCCAGAAAAAAGACGGATATTAAATTTATTGCCACAATTGATGTTTTTTTAAAAACTAACGAAAGCACAGTTTTAAGCAAAGCCAAAAACATAAACGCCGCAAAAGCACTGCCCTATGAATATAATTTTTTAGTTAATAAAGAAGGTTTTGGCACTAACCCCGTGGTTGTAGGGAGTGGACCTGCCGGGTTGTTTGCCGCCTATATTTTGGCAAAAGGCGGCACAAACCCAATTGTAATAGAGCGGGGTTCGCAGGTAGCAGCCCGTGTGCAGGATGTGGAAAGCTTTTGGCTTAAAGGGCAGTTTAACCCTGCATCTAATGTTCAGTTTGGCGAGGGCGGAGCAGGCACATTTTCGGACGGCAAGCTGACAGCCGGAAGCAAAGACACCCGCAAAAACCTTGTGCTGCAAACCTTTGCAGAAAACGGTGCTCCACCCGAAATTCTCTACACCGCAAAGCCGCACATAGGCACCGATTATTTGCGAAAAGTAGTAGTTAATATTCGCAAGCAAACAATAGCACTGGGCGGCAAGTTCCTTTTTAACACACAGCTTATCGACGTTAAAACAAAAGAAAACATTGTTGTTGCCGCCGTTGTAAAAAATGAAGAATCCGCATACAAAATTGACACGGATTGCATAGTTTTAGCCATTGGGCACAGTGCAAGAGACACCTTTGAAATGCTCAACGACAAAAAAAT
>JAISII010000159.1 GCA_031262125.1 Oscillospiraceae bacterium
GTAACCATAAGCTTGTTGGTCATACCCTCAATAGATACAACTGCCGCCGCTGTTTTGTCGTCGTTGTTAAGCTTAAATTCTCTTATGGTTAAATCGGTCGAGTTGCTGTAATCTGCTCGTAATCGGTCTAAATTTTCTTTTAGTATCAGAGAAATTTTATCTTCCATAAACCCTCGCAAATGCTCCGCTTTTGTTTTATTGCATTTTTCTTATATTATCGTTGGTTATTTTACGCCGAATATGCACAAACTATTTTTAATAAAAGCGTTGAGGTGAAGACTTTTGATAATTTCGATAATTCGTACGATTTTGCTTTATGCCTTAATAATTATCTCGCTGCGGCTTATGGGCAAACGCCAAATTGGCGATTTGCAAACCACCGAGCTGGTTGTAACATTTATGATTTCGGACTTGGCGTCGCTGCCGATGCAGGATACCTCAGTACCTATGCTGGACGGCGTTATTCCTATTCTTATTTTAATAGCCTGCGAGATAACCATTAGTGTATTAATGATAAGGCACACCCGATTTAGAACCGCCGTTTGCGGCAACCCGGTTATTGTAATTAAAGACGGTAAGGTGCTGGAAAAAGAAATGAAGCGGCTGCGTATGAGCGTTGAAGATTTGTTTGTAGAGTTGCGTCAAAAAGATGTTTTTAATATTGAAGAAGTGCAGTATTGCATTGTAGAAACAAACGGGCAAGTCAGCCTGCTTAAAAAGCCCGCCAACCGAGAACCCTCGGCAAAGGACCTAAGCGTAAAAATCGACGACACGGGCTTAGAGGTTGTAGTTGTAAGCGACGGCAACTTGATGAAAAGGTCGGTCGGCTTGTGCAATTTGAAGGTTGAAGACATAAAAAAAGCTTTGCAGGCACAAAACACAGAGCTTAAAGATGTGTTTATTATGACAGCCGACAAAACCGGTAAGTTTAATATTATTAAGAAAGATACGGCGGCGTAAAACTAAAACCACCCCGTCTGCTCTGCACAATCTAAAAATATTTTTATTTTTTTAGATTTTAAATAAAAAATAAATTTTATTTTTTACTTGGGGAGCAGCCACCCCTCCCCGGAGGGGAATATTCGCACAGACAATAGTCTAAGAGCAAACCACAAAAACAAATTAAAACAAACCAACCAAAAGCCCCCAAGTCTCGGAAGCGAGAAAAAATTCCCCTCCGTGGAGGGGTGGATTCGCTTTAGCGAAGACGGGGTGGTTATTTAAAAAGGAAATCTTTTATGAAAAGAATATGGGTAGCACTGGCACTTGTGCTTATTGCACTTGGCACAAATATGTTTTCGTACTGGACAATGGCATCTACAGCAGAATATTTTACCGAAAAAACCGAAAAAGTAATCGAGTTGATTCACAAAAATGACTTAAAAGCGGCAAAACCGACCGCAAAAGAGATGATTACCGAGTGGAACGAACGCTCTAACCATATGAATATGCTGATTAACCACAATAAAACTAAAGAAATAGCCACACAACTGGAGTCGCTGAAAGAATTTTTGGAGCACGATATGCCCGCCGATGCCTGCGACAGAGCCGAAGTTGTAAAACGTGAGCTGCAAATGCTGCACGAAGGCGAATTGCCGTATTTTTATAATATTTTGTGATTTTTAACTGTTTCACAAACCACCCCGTCTTCGCTAAAGCGAATCCACCCCTCCCCGGAGGGGGATTTTCGCACAAGCAATAGACAAAGTGCAAACTGCAGTTTTTTAGCAAAACTTAACAAAAAAAGAAATCTTACTGCAAAAGCTTTCGGCTCTTGCAGTTTTTTAAAATTTATGATAAAATTATAAAACTGTAAAAAAAATTAAAACTATAATATTGAAACAAAGGCGGAAAAAACGATGCTTTCAAAAAAATATAACGCAAAAGAGTGCGAACAAAAATGGCAAGATTATTGGCAAGAGCAGGGCACATATAAGTTTGATATGAACTCGGACAAGCCCGTGTATTCTATAGACACCCCGCCCCCAACCGTCAACGGCAAAATACATATCGGGCACATTTTTTCTTACAGTCAGGCAGAAATTATGGCAAGGTTTATGCGGCAAAACGGCAGCAACGTGTTTTACCCATTTGGGTTTGACGACAACGGCTTACCCACCGAACGCTTGGTAGAAAAAAACCATAACATAAAGGCTCACCAAACCACACGTGAGAATTTTACAGAGCTTTGCCTTAGCGAAACTGCCGAGCTTGAAAAGCAGTTTAGAGCTTTGTTTATTTCTATGGGCTTCAGCTGCGACTGGGATTATGAATATTCGACCATAAGCAAAAAAGCACAAATAACTTCGCAAAAATCTTTCCTCGATTTATATAGCAAAAAGGCTGTTTATTTTTCGGAAGCTCCCGCATTGTGGTGCACCGAATGCCAAACCGCCATTGCACAGGCAGAGCTTGAATCTAAAGAGCTGCCCTCGGTTTTTAATTACCTCAAATTCTACTACGAGGGTTCGACTGACGAATACCTTGAAATTGCAACAACCCGCCCCGAGCTTTTGGTGGCGTGCAACTGCATTTTTGTTCACCCCGATGATGAGCGTTATAAGGCCCTTGTGGGGAAAAACATAAGCGTGCCGCTGTTTGGGTTTAGTGTGCCCGTTTTAACCGACGATTTGGTAGCTATGGACAAAGGCACCGGTGCGGTTATGTGCTGTACCTTTGGTGATGTTACCGACTTGGAGTGGTTTAAAAAACACAAGCTAACCTTTAAAGAAGCAATTTTGCCCGACGGTACAATGTCGGCTTTGTGCGGCAAATATTCGGGGATGAGTATTCGTGCCGCCCGCAAGGCAATTGTAGAGGATTTGATTGCCGAGGGCTATATGCTAAAGCAAGAGAATATCAGCCATAATGTTTCGGTGCACGAGCGTTGCGGAACGCCTATGGAAATTACGATTAAAAAGCAGTGGTTTATTGATATTTTAAACCATAAGGAAGACTACCTTAAAGCTGGGGACGAAATTAACTGGTATCCCGAGCAAATGAAGCACCGCTACACCAATTGGGTAGAAAATTTGGAGTGGGACTGGTGTATTTCTCGCCAGAGGTTTTTCGGCGTACCTTTCCCCGTTTGGTATTGCAAGGATTGCGGGCAGCCGATTGTGCCAAAGTTTGAAGATTTGCCCGTTAACCCACTTAAAGACACCCCAAAAGGCAGCTGCACCTGCGGCTGCGGCGAGTTTGTACCCGAAAAGGATATTATGGACACTTGGGCGACCTCGTCGGTTACGCCGCTTATTAACCTAAACTGGATTGAAGACGACAGCCCTCTTATGCAAAAAACCTTCCCTATGAGCTTGCGGCCGAACGCACATGACATTATTCGCACATGGGATTTTTATACTATTGTAAAATCGCTCTACCACACCGGCAAAATCCCATGGGAGAATGTGATGATTTCGGGGCATGTTCTTGCCGACAAAAAAGAGAAAATAAGCAAGAAAAAAGACAACGCCAAAATGGAACCAAAGGATTTGATTGAGCGTTACTCGGCAGACATTGTACGCTGCTGGGCGGCTACGGGTTCGCTGGGCTCGGACGTTGTGCTTTCGGAAGAGGAATTTGTAAATTCGCAAAAATTTGTAAACAAGCTGTGGAATGCGGCAAAATTCGCACTGATGCACCTGCATGGCTTTGTTAAAAAAGACGATGACGGCAACGATGTTGAACTGCTGCCCTATGACCCTGCAAAATTTGCGGGCAAAAATGCTGTAGAAATTTTGCCGATGGACGAATGGGCAATTAAAAAATTCAACTCGGTTTACCGCCGCTATAAAAACTATTTGAGCGAGTACGAAATCGGGCTTGCACTTAACGATATGACAAAGTATTTTTGGTCGTTTTGCGATGATTATGTTGAGATTGTTAAAAACCGTTTATACAAGCCCGAAATTTACGGGCAAGCCGCCCGAGATTCGGGTCTGTACGGCTGCTATCACATACTTTTGGGGTTGCTTAAAAGCTTTGCGATTTACCTCCCCCACATTACCGAGGAGATTTATCAGGACTTTTTCGCCGGGTTTGAGGGTGCAAATTCGATTCACCTTACCCAAATGGGCGAGATTGCACAAGGCAACCTAAACGGCGATTTTGCAGCACCGGGCGAGGTCGCACTTGAAGTAATTTCGGCTGTAAGAAGATATAAGTCGGAGAACCAGCTCTCGCTAAAAGCCGAAGTTGAAAATG
>JAISII010000038.1 GCA_031262125.1 Oscillospiraceae bacterium
TAACCTCGTGAAATAATTGCTTTTCGTGTTTAAACATTGCAGATTTCCCCCTGTTTTTAAGATATTTTTATCATCACCGTAAATTTGGTGATTATGCAGAATAGGGGGATTTAATATGAAAGAGTGGGTTCTGCAAAACAGAAAAAAACTACCCCGATTTCCCTTGCAATTGCAAATTAAATATGTATAATTAGATATATATTGATAAACAAAACGGAAAGAGAGAAACAATGCTTAGCAAAAAAGAGCAACAACCGCTGATTTCGTGCCAGAATGTTACAATGGGCTATGAGGGCGTGGCAGTTTTGAGCAACCTGACTTTTAATGTAGAGTCGGGCGATTATTTGTGTATAGTGGGCGAGAACGGCTCCGGCAAAACCACGCTAATTAAGGGCTTGCTGGGCTTGGCACAGCCCCAAAGCGGGTGGATAACTACCCCGGGGCTTAAAAAAAACCACGTGGGCTATTTGCCGCAGCAAAATCAAATTCAACGCAACTTTCCGGCTTCGGTTTATGAGATTGTGCTGTCGGGCTGCTTAAACGGCAGCGGACTTTTGCCGTTTTATACAAAAAAGCAAAAGCAGCAGGCACAGCAAAATATGCAAAAATGCGGCATAGAAGATATTAAAAATAAATGTTACCGTGAGCTTTCGGGCGGGCAGCAGCAAAGGGTATTGCTGGCACGGGCACTTTGTGCGGCACAGTCGCTGCTTATTTTAGACGAGCCTGTTACGGGGCTGGACCCCATTGCGGCGGGCGAGATGTATGACATAATTTCTAAGTTAAATCGGCAGGGGCTTACCGTAATTATGATTTCTCACGATGTTACGGCGGCGGTTAACCGTGCGGGCAAAATTCTTCATCTTGAAAAAGACGGCACGTTCTTCGGCACGGCACACCGCTATGTTCACTCGGATTTAGGCAGCAGGTTTTTGTTCTCGGGCTGCCGGTGCGACAATTGTATTATTATGGGTTCCTCACGCAAAGGCGAATTTGCCGACGGTATGAATATGAACACGACCAACCATAACCAAACGCCGCAGGCAAAGCAAAACGGCGTGAAGGCTTTTGACAATATGGTGCAAAACTCGGGCGAGATGCAGGGCGGATTTGCCAAGACGTCAAATAAAAGCTTAAATAAAGCAAAAGACGGCGGGCAGGAGGACGGAAACCAATGAACCTAATTGAAATGTTTTCGTTTGATTTTATGCTGCGTGCCTTTGCTGTGGGTGCATTGGTGGCGTTGTGTTCGGCAATGCTGGGCGTTACGCTGACGCTAAAGCGGTTTTCGATGATAGGGGACGGGCTGTCGCACGTTGGGTTTGGTGCGTTGGCGTTTGCGGCGGCACTAAATCTTGCTCCGTTGTGGGTTTCTATCCCCGTGGTGGTGGTTGCGGCGTTTTTTTTGCTGCGGCTAAGCCAAAACAACCACATAGGCAGCGAATCGGCAATTGCGATAATTTCAAGCTCGGCGTTGGCAATTGGCGTGATTGTAGCAAGCCTTACGGGCATTAACACCGACCTTAACACCTACCTTTTCGGCAGCATTTTGGCTATTTCGGACATTGATATGATTTTTTGCGTTGTGCTTTCGGCGGTGGTTGTGGTTATGTTCTTGCTGTTTTATAACAAGATTTTTGCGGTTACGTTCGACGAGGATTTTTCGAAAGCTACCGGCATTAACACAAGCCTTAACAAGAGCATAATTTCCATCCTCACGGCGTTGACGATTGTTGTGGGTATGCGAGTTATGGGCACGTTGTTAATTTCCTCGCTGCTGGTGTTCCCTGCGGTTACGGCGAATTATTTGTGCAAGCGGTTTAAAACGGTGGTTATTTTTGCCGCCGTGCTGTCGCTGCTGTGCGTTTTTGCGGGGGTTGTTATAAGCTACGACTTCGGCACGCCTACGGGTGCTACGGTGGTTGTAATTAACCTTACGGTGTTTTTGTGTGCATTCTCTATTGCAAAAATACGCTCTAAACGCAAAAAATAAGTCTGTGAAAAAGTTCTCACAAAAAAAGCCGAATATACTTCACAAAAAGAATTAAAAACAGCGACATTGTTTTGCTGTCGAATTAAAATTATAACAATATGGTAAAAGAACAGGTAAAAGGTTACAGTTTGTAATTATTTTTTGTTAAAGTTGCACAGATATTCGGTATAAGATTTGTTTAATGTGCATAAATTATTAATAAACGATTGACTAAATTGGTTAAAAAATGTATAATACCTATAGGAATTAGCGTGCTTAATTTGATATTTTGTAAAAACGGCAAAAAATCGGCAGAGAATTAGGGGATAATCAGATGTCTTTAAGGAATGTTACGAGCAGTGAGAAATACGCCGGCAGAACTTTTGGCAATGCAGTGCATTTTTCACGCAAGGCACAAGCGGGCGACCGCAAAGTTGAGCTGATTAAAAAAAGAATGAAACTTAAAACCTTGATTTTATTGCTTTTTGTGTCTTTTTTTGCTGTTACAACCGCCGGTATGGCGTGGTTTACGCTAAGCAGTTTTTCGGCTGTTAACACGTTGGAGATGTCAATCGGCACAGGCTCTGATTTGCTGGTGGCTACCGAGAATTTCGGGACGGACACTACACGTTATTCTAAAGAAATTACTTCACAGATGATAAACGCCCAGCTGGCACAATATAATGTTACGCTGGAGGATATGCTGCTTGACCCGCTAACCTCCTCAAACGGCACAAGCTTTGCTACCGAAGCGGGCGGCATAAAAACTGCTAACGAGGGCTTTTTAGAGTTTAAGCTTTACTTTATTGCTACTAAAGAAATGTACGTGCATATAAGCAGCGACAGTTCTACTGCCGAAGCGAACGACGGTACAAGCTTTACCACTACCAGCACCGGCAACGCCGCAAATGTTACCTCGGCGGTGCGGTTGGCGTTTGACAGTGCCGACGGCGTTAAAATTTTAGAGCCGAACCGTGGCACGGCAGTTGCAGGGCAAAGCACATTTGAGCTGCCAACACCAATGGCATACAGCGGCACAACACGGCTGTTCCATCTGCCCGAGCTTACACCTGTTGAGGTTACCTTCCGCCTTTGGGTAGAGGGCGAAGACCCGCAGTGCAACAACGATATTCAACGTGCCAATATGCGTGTTAACCTTAATTTTAGGGGCACGGATGAGAATAATCAAGCTTTATAAATAATAAATAAGAATGCAGAATGCAGAAATGGTTTGATCCCAGCCCAAAGCCTCGGTAAGAGATAACATTCCCCTCCGTGGAGGGGTGGCAGGGCATCAGCCCTGACGGGGTGGTTTGACCCCAGCCCAAAGTCTCGGTAAGAGATAACATTCCCCTCCGTGGAGGGGTGGCAGAGCGTAGCTCTGACGGGGTGGTTTGTACAAAGTTAAATAAAAAGGAGTGATTCAATCTTTGCTAAAATTTAGTAAAAAAAACAAAAAAGAGCAAGCAGAAGAATTCACTCCGATAGAGCTTTTGCGGCTGAGCGGCAAGCGTGGCACCGCAGAATACACCAAAGCCCGCAAAAACAAACGCCGTGCGTTTTGGCTTTTGATTTCTTTAGTTTCTATCTTGCTGGTGATGTGGATTATTTCGCTGCTGCTTACGCAGTGGGGCGATTTGGTTATCAGCATCGAGCGTGATGCCGCAAGTGTGGGTATCTCGGTTTCGGATAATGTAGAGCTTAAAAACAAAACCACAATTTTAAGCGGCGACAATATTTTAGAAGTTACCAACATTACATATGAAAACCTGCCGTTTTTGCAAATTGAGAACACCGACGGTTCGCACAACGGGCCAAACTATTTAGCCTACACGTTCTATGTTACCAACAGCGGGCAGCAAACTGCCAATGTTGTGGGGCAACTGCAAATTACAGGCGTGGCAAAAAATATGGACACTGCCGTGCGAATTATCGTTTATAAAGACGGCGAGCCCGTAATTTACGCCAAACCCGCCGCCGATGGTTCGGTAGAAGCCTTCCCCGAGGGTGTAACCTCGTTTTTGAGCGACACCGACGTTATGGAAACCGTTATTGAAAACCTTGCCCCCGGGCAAAGCACAAAGTTCACCATTGTCTCTTATGTTGAGGGAGAAGACCCCGAGTGTATCGACGATATACGGGGGGGCTACATGAGGATGTCTATGCTCTTCGGAATTGCTGACGAAGAAGGGTAATAACATACATTATTTTAAACAGCTATGTGTTACATAGCAAAAAATTTAGGAGGATTTTCACAAATGAAAAAACAAATTTTCTCGAGAAAAAAAGCGTTAGTTTCATCATTGGTTATGCTTTTGGTGGCTATGATTGCTCTCGGAACAGCAACCTTTGCATGGTTTACCAACTCGACAAGTGCTTCTGTATCAGGTATGACTGTATCGGTTAATGCTAGCGAAGGTCTTTTGGTTCGTGCAAGCTTTAGTTCATCTTTTGCCGATGACCCGGCTTGGAAAGGAACTTTTGACTTAGAAGCAGACAATATTAAGCTTAATCCGGTTTCCGGCGTTGCTGGCACGGGTTCGTCAATGTCGTTTTATGCTCTTACTTGCGACAGCGATGCAAAAGTAACAGGTTTCATTGACAACCCGGCTGCTGTTGCAAATACAGCCGGTGTGCCATCTTCAGCAGCAGGATATTACATCCCGATTTATGTACAAGCAAAAAGTGTTGGTACTACAACATCCAATTTGCAACAAACCACAATTGAAGCTGACAACACCCTTTCGGGCAAAGCACAAATCGGTGTAGGTAACGTAACAGGCGGTTCTTTCACAGGCATTTTTAATACAGATGCAACCACAACTAAATATTATGCACTTAGCGGTGTTCCCGTGTCTTATGTTTCAGGTGCTTTATCACTAAATACTTCTTATGCTTTACCTTACGATACACCTACAGAAGATATCTTAACGGAAGTTACTCCGATAGCTGCTACAACTGCTACTAATGTTGCAACTCCTGCACAGCTTAATGCAGCAGGCGGCGTTACTTTAGTATATTATGTTTATGTTGAAGGTCAAAAAGTTAATCCTGAACTTACAACATTAACTGGCGACATCACATTAAGTTTCGACTTAGTTGCCCCAACACCCTAATCTGAATTAATTCCAAAAACAATAACACAATAAACTCAGGGGATACCGTATATGAACAAGACTTTAAAAAAAATAGGCAATGTAATAATAGATGTTTTAATAGTGCTAATAGTGCTAATATCGCTAATTATAGCAATGCTGTCTTTAACGTCAAAATCAAGCGGTATCCCCAATATTTTAGGGTTGACAGTGCAAACAGTACAGTCCGACTCTATGAACCCCGAGTTTTATAAGGGCGATGTGATTTTCGGCACTGCCACCGACGATTATGCAGTATTTGAGGTAGGGGACGTGGTTTCGTTCTCAAGCACAATCGGCGAGGAAGACGTTGTAAAAACACATGAAGTCGTTCGAGTAGAAGAAGTTGAAGGCGAACGTCGTTACTACACACAGGGCATAAACCGAGAGGTTTCGCAAGTGGAGGACGAGGGCTTTATAACTGCTGTGGATATATTAGCCGAATACAACGGGGGTAAAATCCCGGGCTTTGGCAATGTTCTTGACTTTTTAAGAACGCAGCTTGGGTTCTTTTTAGTTATTGTTCTGCCTATGATAATCTTCTTTATCTATGAGGCAGTAAGAGTTGTGCTGAACATTATTGCATATAACAAAGCAAAAGCCCGTGCCGAGGCAGAGGAAGCTCTTGCCGCAAAACAGGCAGACACCGAGCTTACTGACGAACAAAAACGTCTTATAGCAGAGGAGTACCTGAAAACACGTGACGGAACAGTAGCAGAAGAAGCACCGGCAGAAGTTATGCCGGAGATTTCTGATGCAACAACGGGCGATTCGGATGAGTCGGAAGATAGCTCAACCCAAAAGGATTTGGTACCCTAAATGAATATTCAGACAGAATAAATCTTTTCCGCCTTGTCAGCAGCGGGAAAGATTTATTCTTCAAGAGGGAAAGAAACTCTTCACAAACCACCCCGACCTCGAAAAAAATTGCACAGAAACCACCCCGTCAAGGCTTACGCCTTGCCACCCCTCCCCGGAGGGGAATGTTAGCACAGACAATAGACTAACAGTAGACCACACTGACCTCAAAAAATTTAGATTTCTATTTAAATTTGGTTTTAAAAAATATTTCTGCACAAACCACCCCGTCAAGGCTTACGCCTTGCCACCCCTCCCCGGAGGGGAATATTTCCGCTTTGAATAGACTTTTAGCTCTTGCCTCTTGTCTCTTGCAACTTGCCTCTTGAAGCGGAGGGGAATATTAGCAAACTCAATAGACAATCAGAAAACCACACAGTTATGTTTTATATATACAAACCCTTGAACCAGCCCAAAGTCTCGGTAAGAGATAACATTCCCCTCCGTGGAGGGGTGGATTCGCCTTAGCGAAGACGGGGTGGTTTGCAAACAAGGGTGGTTTACAAAAAGGCTATACAAATGAGAAAATTAAACCGCTACGGCAGGTTACCTTTTAATGATAAACTGAGAGAAACCGCTCGCAAGCTGAGGAAATCGGGAAATATGCCGGAAGCTATGCTGTGGAAACGGCTTTGCAAAAAGCAATTCTTGGGTCTCGATTTTGACAGGCAGAAAATAATCGGCAACTTTATTGTTGACTTTTTCTGTGTAGAAAAAGGTGTTGTAATCGAAGTTGACGGCGGAATACACAATGTTGAACAGGAACACGACAAAGTAAAAGATGACTTTTTAAAAAGTTTTGGTTTAAAGGTTGTACATATTACCGATACAGATGTCATTTATAATATAGAACAAGTTATGGAAAGTTTACTTGCTTTTCCCGAGTTTTACAGGGAAGATTGGATTTGAGTAAAAACCAGATAGACCCTAAAAAATAGTTTTCTATTAAAATTTAGTTTTAAATAAAATTTTGCACAAACCACCCCGTCAAGGCTAACGCCTTGCCACCCCTCCCCGGAGGGGAATATTTCCGCTTTGAATAGACTTTTAACTCTTGTCTCTTGAATCTTGCTCCTTGAAGCGGAGGGGAATATTAGTGAACACAATAGACTAACAGCAGACCACACAGTTAAGTTTTACATATACAAACCCTTGAACAAACCCAAAGTCTCGGTAAGAGATAACATTCCCCTCCGCGGAGGGGTGGATTCGCTTTAGCGAAGACGGGGTGGTTTGTACAAAGAATTTTCCAAATAAAATTTAAATAGAAATTTAAATTTTTTTGCTTGGGGTGGTTTGACCCCAACCCAAAGTCTCTGAGAGAGATAACATTCCCCTCCGTGGAGGGGTGGCAGAGCGTAGCTCTGACGGGGTGGTTTATAAGCAAGAAGCCTCGGCAATGCACGAAAATTCCCCTCCGTGGAGGGGTGGATTCGCTTTAGCGAAGACGGGGTGGTTTGTACAAAGAATTTTCCAAATAAAATTTAAATAGAAATTTAAATTTTTTTGCTTGGGGTGGTTTGACCCCAACCCGAAGTCTCGGCAATGCAGAGAAATTCCCCTCCGGGGAGGGGTGGCAAGGCGTAAGCCTTGACGGGGTGGTTAGCAAACAAGGGGTGCATCGCAAACAAAGCGGTTAGCAAACAAGGGTGGTTAAAAAATATTACCTTTGCAGAGCATATAACCAAAAATATGTTGTGCAAAAGTAATACTCACAAAAACAATACTAAAAAAATGCCATGGGTTTGCAACTAACAATTGCCGCTTAATGGAGAGGAGTAAAAAAATGGATACTATCTTTGGTTTTCTCTATGAATTTTTGGGGCAGTTCTTCGGCTCGATTTGGTCGATTATTACTGCACTGTTCACAGGGGTAGGCAACGCTTTTAATTTTGCAAAATACAGCGAAATTATAAGCAAATACACCACAGACCTTGGCGGAATGGCTTGGGTGGTTGCAATAATTGCAATTATTCTGCTGGCTGCCGTGCTGGGTCTGGGCGTTTTCTTGATTGTTATTTCTATCAAAAAAACAATCAAGTTCCGCAAGCGTGCAAAAGACACAGGCGACCTTGTGCAAGAGGTCAACGCACTAAACAAAGAGGTTATGCGTCTTAACTTAGAGAAGGACAAAATCCTTTCTATGAAGGTTTCTCAAATCGGGCTTAACCCCAACGAGATTGCAACCCTTACAGGCGAGGAGCTTGAAACACTCACAGGCGGCGACGGCGACGACGAAGAAAACGCAAGCCGCTTCTACAAGCTTAACAAGGTTGACGAGCTGTGGGCGGATTATGTTCCCCCGATTTACGACAACGAAATCACATTGCCCGAGATTGCCGAGCGTTTTCGCAACTTTGCTTGCTCTCGACTGCGTCTGTTTTACGATATTAAAATTATACGCTTGTTCTTGTCGTCGTTTGCATCAACAAGGCTGCTGATTTTGCAGGGTATTTCGGGTACAGGTAAAACTTCGTTGCCCTATGCTTTCGGCAAATTCTTGCAAAACGACGCTATCATCACTTCCATTCAGCCGTCTTGGCGTGACCGTGCAGAGCTGTTCGGCTACTTCAACGAATTTACAAAGCGTTATAACGAAACCGAGCTGCTGCGTGCAATGTACGAGGCTACCTTTAACGAGAATATTTATTTGGTAATCCTCGACGAAATGAACATCGCCCGTGTTGAATATTACTTCGCAGAAATGCTGTCAATCCTCGAAATGCCGTCCCGTGACGAATGGATTGTAGACCTTGTTCCCAGCGTGTGGGAGTCTGACCCCCAACACTTGGACGAGGGTAAATTAAAGCTCCCCGAAAATATGTGGTACATAGGCACAGCCAACAACGACGACTCGACCTTTGCCATTACCGATAAAGTTTACGACCGTGCTATGCCAATCGACATTAACACAAAAGGCACAGCGTTCGACGCACCGCTTACCGACCCGCTAACCCTCAGCTACAAGCATCTTGAAGAAATGCTTAACGAATCCAAAGAAAAATACAAGGTTTCCGAAGACAGCCTTAAAAAGGTAGAAAAGCTGGACGACTACGTAATCGAGCATTTCCGCTTAGCGTTTGGTAACCGTATTGTTAAGCAGCTGCGTGATTTTGTACCTGCGTTTGTTGGCTGCGGCGGCACCGAGCTTGACGGGCTTGACTATGTTTTGGCACGTAAAGTTTTCCGTAAGTTCGAGGCTTTAAACCTTTCCTTCATCCGTGACGAAATCGACGGCTTGTGCGATTATCTCGACCAGCTGTTCGGCTCCGAAAATATGTGGGAGTGTAAAGATTACCTCCATAGATTGCAGAAGCTTGTTTAATGCGTTTGCGGCGGTTTGCATTTGTGCATATTGTTGCAAAATAACCTGCAAATAAAATTCTGCAAAAAACTATGGAAGGAGTTGAGGAATTTTGACTGATTTTAATGCCTATTACCGTGCGTATAAGCATATGGAAAAGGTGCTTAAAGGCGACTTTACATACAACTACATAACAAAAGCTCTTGCCGATAACGACACAGGCGACGACGAACACTCCGGTAAGGTGTACTCCCGTGTTATAGATATGGACTGGGTAGAAACCATTGAGGATGCCGTTATTTATCTTGACAAAGCCATACGTGAGCAAAGGCGTTTTATTGAGCAAAAAGAAGACATTGTGCCTATAGAAAAGGCGCGTAAAATCACAAACGAATCAATCCGCCACTTGGGTCAGCACACCAACCTTATTGCCCGTGTAGAGGCAGACACCGTAACACCCGAGCGGATTTTGGATATTCAAAGAGAAGAAAGCTTTGCAATTTATGAAAACCGCTTTCTAAAAACCCTCATAAATAACGTAATCCGCTTTGTAGAGGACCGTTATAAAGCCCTAAAGCAAGCACCAACCGATTCTTTCTCAAAAATTGCTATGAAGAGGCACATTACCCTCAACGAGCAGATTATCGATTTTGAGATTAAATACTCGTGCGAGAGCCACGAACGCAAACAGTTCGATATGGACGTTGACGTTTCAACCCTTACCGACTTTGAGCGTGTACGCCGTATTCGCAGAATTTTGGTTGACTTTATGAGCAGCCAGCTAATGCGTGCTTTGGTTAAAGCCGAGCCGGTGCGTCCGCCCATTTTGCGTACAAATTTGATGACCAAAAACCCCAACTTTAAAAAAGCACTCGATTTATGGCTGTTTATAGAAACCTATAAAAAGCCCGGCTTTGACATTGTTGGCAACGAATACACCGGTAAGATGACAGAGCAGGTTCAAACCGAGGTTTATGACGTTTTTGCACTGCACCATTTTTTGATGAGTGTTGGCACAAACGAACCTTGGAAAAAGCAGCTCTATGAGTATTATCTGGAAGAAAATGCCCGCCGAGAATCCGAGCAATCAGGTACGGAATCCGAACGCAAAAAATATGAGGACTTCCGCATTGCCCAAGTTCGTGAAGAAGAAATGCAGGTGCGGCTGGAAGAAATCCGTGTTAGAGAAAAGCAAATTAACGACCTTAAGCTGAACATTAACAGCCAAAAGCTGCAAATACGCCAGCGTGAGGAAACTATAAAAGAGCTTAAAGGCACTCTTTTTGTTACCGAGGAAGATTTAAAAAAGGCAAAAGACAAAATCTTCGAGCAAGAAAAGCTTATTAATGAGCAAGAGTTCACGCTTAAAAATCAAGAAAAGCTTATTGCCACACAGTTGCTTGCAATTGAGGAAAAAACCAAGACAATCAACCAAATGGCAGAGCAAATAAGCACACTCGAGCGTGAAAAATCCGACTTTGCAATACGCATAGAGAGCCTGACGGAAGAAAATACTAAGCAAAAAGCCACCATTGCCGAAAACGAAAAGGCGATAGCCGCCCTTACCGGCGAGTTGGAAGCTACACGGCAGTCGCTTGTTAAAGCGGCAGAAGAAGCCGAGATGCTCAGAGAAACCGTTTCTCGTCAAAAAGCACAGCTAAATGCCGAAAAAGCCGAAAACACCCGCCTTACAACCGAGAATAAGGATCTTAAAACCGAGGTTTCTTCGCTAAATGAGCGTTTAATTAAAGATATTGAAAATCTTAAAAACCTTAATGCGGCAGAAATCAGCCGAATTAACGATGCCCACTACAGGCAAGTGTCAAAACTTTCCGAAAACCACGAGGGCGAAAAAATTCGGATGGCAAAGCAGCAACGGGTCGAGCTTGACCGTGCACTTAAAAAGCACCAAGGCGACTTGCTGGATTTGCGTAAGGCAACCGACGAAGAGCTTATTAAGGCAAAAACCCAGTATGAGCGTGAGCGAACACGGCTTGAGGACGCTTTTGAAAAAGAGCAGCAGTCGCACCTAAAACAGCAAGAAAAGCTTAAAAAAGAGCAGCAAAAGGCTATTGCACAATTGCAAAAAGACCGTGAAAACGCCGAGAAAACGCTGCTTAACAATGCCGAAAAGGTAAGCCAGCTGCGGCTTAAAAATTTGCGTGCCGAGCTTAAAAACGACTACGAGCAAGAGCTTAAAAAGCAAAACCGCAAAAAAGAGCAAGAAATTGCCCGTATTAAAAAAGAGTGCGAGTTAAAGGTTAAAGCCGCTAACGATGCACTTAAAGCCGAAACAAAAGCTCAAAAAGCGGCAAAAGCACAAGCCAAAAAAGCACAAGCAGAAAAACGTGCTTCTAACGGGTTCTTCCGCCGCAATAAAAAAACAAAGCAAAACAATAGCGACACTAACTCTAACGAATAATAAACGGCGGCAGCTTTGTGCAAAAAGCAACAGCCTGCACAATTTTGCCGCTTAAACTAAAAAACAGATATGCAAAACCCGGGTGAAAAGATGAGTTCAAAAATCAGAACCTTGGGTCGCCGATTTAGCAGCGAATCCGGCTTTAACAAAAAACATAAAAAAGGCAAAGTTAAAAGCGGGGCAAAGGCAAAAGTCGGGGGCTTGAGGAAGGCTGAAAAAGCCAAAAGCAAAAAATTGAATAAATCCCCCCGAAGCGATAGCAAAAAGCCATCGTCGGCTTCTGCATATTCTAACGCAAATTTGCCCAAAACGCCGCTTGCAGTTCCGGCGATACGCACAGGGCTTGTGCTGTGCTGCCTGCTGCTAACAACGCTAACCATAATTTTGGCATGGTTCAGCACAGCTACAACGGCAACGGTCGACCAAGTTAGCGTAACGGTAGAAACCCCGCCGACGCTTGAAATAGCATTTTATAATACAGAAACAGAAGAATACGGAGAATATGTAGCAGGCAGCATTAATTTAGATAAAATCGGTGTTTTAGATGGTATAGAGCCTAATGATATTACGGGCGACGGCATGAATTTTGTTAAACCCGTGCTTACGAATGGTTCTCATGAGGCAAATAAAAACAGCGATTGGAATGCTGTCAGTTCAAAAGAATATATTTCTTTACAAATGCAGTTCCGCTCAAAAGACCGAATGGCGGTGCAATTGGGCAAAGGAACACGCATAGACCCTGTTGCTTCAAAACTAACCGGCTTTGCCGACGCTGATGATAAAAAAGCTAACAACGGCAGCACCTACGGTGATTTTTCTAAAGATGCACTGGTTGGTGCGGTGCGTATGAGTGGGGTTTATGCCTCCGAATCAGGAAATGTGCAACCTCAATGGATTTATATCCCTCACCCCGAAATTCTTTTAACACAAAGCACAAGCGGCTATTCGTTATTAACTAATGCAACCAAAGAGAACAACCCCGAAAACTTTACACACGCCTATTGGAAAAATGATGGTACGAACATAACCGAGGAAGCAGTAGCCACTTTAACAGGTAGTAAAGTGAAAACCGGCAAAGACTATTTTAATTCTGAAGATAACGCAATCACCCTTGCAATAATGGAAGATGATGAAGATGAACCGGAAGACTTCGACGGCACATATTACTATGTAAAGGCTACCATTAACATTTGGGTAGAGGGCTGCGATGCCGAGGCAAGGCGTGCACTTTCTCAAGGCAGATTTAAAGTTAATTTAAAATTTTTAGGAAAAGACCCTTTGGATGTAATTACTAATTGACCTTGAGGCAGAAAATTGATATAATTAGATGATGATATTTATAAGCAAAAAAACGTGCTGAAAAACACCGAAAGGAGCCATAGCGATGCAAAAAAAACTCAACAAGCGAACAAAAGATTTAATATTGGCATCGGTGGCTTTGGTGCAGGTGTTGCTAATATTTGCTATGTCTACCTTTGCATGGTTGCAGTCGCAAAAAGATGCGGATGTTTATAATGATAAAGAGTTTATTTTAAATGCCGATACAGGGTTGGAAATCGACTTCGGCGACAACACTTCAGATGGTAATATTGTTATTAGCGACATGACCCTTTGGCAGGCTTCCAGCGTAGACGGCAGGAACATTTTCTTCCCCACGAACGACACTACGGGTAACTATGATAATATGACCTTCCGTGAGGGCAACGCAAGCGATGTTAACTCAAAATATGTTATTAGGGATTTTAAGCTCTCGGGCGGCGGCACAGGTTGCAGTATTTATATTGATGAAACTAACACAGATATTACGCAAGACGGTAATGTTTTAGGGGCAGTAAGGGTAGCTTTTTGGGATAATGACAGTGAAAATCCTCCTATTGTTTTTGCCCCCGTTACTAAGGAAGGTGCAAACGATTGCGTGAAATCTATTGACCCTGCAACCGGCAAAAAGAATGAATTAGAAGCATCATCGCTGCGTGTCTTTGCCGATTTTGGTGCAGGCGATACCCCTATGTTTTCTCTTTCCGACGATGAAACCAAAAACATTACAATGATTATTTGGCTTGAGGGTACAGATGATCTATGTACCGAGAGTATTGTTGGCGACTTAGATTTAAAAATTTCGCTAACCACTACAGTGCCGAACGCAATCAAATTCTATTTTGAGGATGATACCTACACCGGCTTTATTGAAAGCAACTGGATACCCGACCGGCTTAGTGAGATGTATGTTAAAGTTGGCACATTGAGTGAAGCTACGAGTGAAACCGGCATCATGTACCATATGACATATTTAACTAACCACAAATGGGTTGCAACAGTGCCGTTGGAGCAATTACAGGTAACAAATGAACAAGGCGAAGTTACCTATAAAGGTGTAAACTTTATTTCTAAGAGTTTGCCGGGCAAAACTGTATTTAACGATGTTTGGCATGCAGGAGTGCATCATGCCTTTAACCCTGCGAGAACCGAATACACCTATATTGCCGAGTGGAACCAAAAAGTAGACCAAGACAATCCTGCAGGCAGCAGGGGAAAAGGCCGCTGGAAGGACGACCCGCTGATATTTAAACCCGATGACCCAAGCACCTATACATCAATTTACTTCTCTAAAAATGAGGGTTTTGTCCATACAGGTGATGACTTTAAAAAAGACATATATGACCCGAGAATTTATTATTTAGAAAATAACTATGACTATATCGGGTTTCCTGTAACTTATTCAGAGGAAATCGGCTCAGTGGTTGTTCCCGAACGTGTTGCAATGTATGAAGACGATAACAACTGGCGTAAAGGTAATTGGGTAGGCGAAGGCGATGCTAACTCGCAGATATTTGAATTTAAAGTGCCTATTGGCATTACCGAAGGTTTTGTAATTTTCAGCAAAACATATTATGGCACCTTCCAGATTGAAGTATCAAGCGAAGTGCTTGCAGCCATACGCAACGGCACGAATGTGAATAAAAAAGACGAATTGTTGAACGGATTCTATCGTACAGGCGAAAAAACGTATGGAATGTACCCATACACACCATAAAACTAAATTTTTAAAAAAGCGAGGTGAGTGCAATGAAAGGCATATTGCAAAAAATTAACTTTAAAAACGCAAAACGCCCCGGGAGGAACTTTATTCTCTCGGCTATTGCACTTGCCCAAATTATTTTTATTGCCGCCACAATGGCAAACGCATGGATAGAAACTACAACGTCCTCTAATATTGCGGGGAGCGAAATGGACATACAGGGTGCGGTTTTTAGCTATGGCACTTTGGACTATTTGGGGTTGGGCGACAAAGAAGGCAACAACAAGTACACTTCTGCGGTAGTTCCAAATTTCACTTCCAAAATCACAGACCTTAACAATTACATTGACGAAGTTATAAATTATTCTACCGCCAACAGCGACAAATTTATGCTTGCAGAGGCAAGCTCGGCAGACGGAAAAAGCTTTTTCTTTCCTACTCCCGGCGAAACCTCACCATACCGTGCTGCTACCCTCGACGATAAAAACACGAATTATATAGAAATTGAATTTGATGTTAAAGCAAACTACAAAACCAAGCTTTGGTTTAAAGGTGTGCCTACGTTTAACATTAGCGGCGGCGGTGCATGCACGGCAATTAGGCTTGGGGTTGAAATCGACCAAGATACATCAAAAACTACGGATGATGTTACAAACAGAATTTTCACAAACAATCCCGCAAGTATTGTTAGTTATTCAGGTGCACCTGCAGACTCATCGGGAACATCAGCAGTTAATAGTACCACGGGTACTCCCAAAGTAAACCAAAATCTCCGCAAGTTTGAAGAGTTTACTTTTAACCCTGCCACAGGTGCCGAAGATACCGAAAATCACATAGGCAGAGAGCTTGTAACAATCGAAGGCGGCAACACCGCCCACATAACCCTCCGCATTTGGCTGGAGGAGCAGGATAGTGCGTTGGCGGGTGGGCTCAACCCGTATGACGGCAAAAAGTTGGATATTAACTTGCAGTTTGGCTCCAGCTGGAGTGAGACGATTGATACTATTACGGTGTATGATAGGACTGTTTTGCGTAACAGTTCTAACAACAGCGTGCATTGGTTGGGTGCAAACGATGCGGATTTGCGGTTTAGGCTGCCAAGAAATACTGAAGGAGACCCGGATGATCCGCAAGAAAACTTAGGCAAGTCGGGGCAGGCTTCTGCGGCTCGATATTGGGTTAAGCAAACAACAAACAATTTAGTTAAGGACAATACATCACCTACTGCTACTATAGGCGAAGCCACTGCTGTGTTTAAAAAACTGCTTGTCGGCTTGGTTGACAATTTTTCTTTGGTACGCACAACGAATCCGGATACTCCAAACTTCCAAAACGAATTTTATCAACAGCCCGGTGCCGACGGCAGCCCCGATAGAGGGAGTTGCACCAATTTTTATATTTATGCAGACCAATACGGCTTTTGGGGTACTACCACCGATGCAGGCAGCGGAAAGTATTTTACAGAAAAACAAGTGGATGTTTATTTGACAGATGGTGCTGTTAAAAATGACGGCGATAATAATCTGAAAGTTATCTCGTCCAACAATGACCAATGGTCTTTGCAAATGCCGGATATTGACGGCAAAAATGGTCAATACAACACCGGTAATGTTGGCTTGCGTACGGTAGATAGATTCCATTATTATGGCATAATACCCGAGTTTATTTTCAACACACGTGTTGTTCGTGGTGCGGTAGCTACAGATGTAAGCTTTAGCACTCCAAATAGTAGTTTTTATAATGTTTGGAAAGCAACCGATGAAGCCAACAGAATAAAGGAACAAAAAGTAGATAAGGTTATTTGGCTTGGCACAATTAGAGAATTTGGTGGCTCAGTAACAAGTGATTCCGGTTGGCTTACAGCTTTAGGCTCGTCGACCCAACAAATTACTTTTAAACCAAACAATTATTTGCTCGAACCAAGTAATGACAACTTAAAAATGGTAGCATTTGACGGTGGTGGGGTAGGCATTTTAAAACAAATGACTAAAGGCACTACTAATTATACGGTCGATCTTGTTTCTTCTTATACCTATTCCAACCGCACCGGCAATGAACAATCCCCAATAGAAATCAAAACAAACAGTGACACATTAAGCAAAGTTGGTTTTAATAGGTATAATTCAGCTGCACAACAATGGGATAATGAACCAAACGGCAGAAAGTGGGTACGCTGGACACGTTGGGAGCAAAGCACGAGAACCCCCAGCATATCTTACACTTATACTGTTACAAGTAATAATACACCTGTTGGCACAGGTACTTGGGGTAATCTGAGAAAAATTAAGGTTTATTTTACAACGGGGATAGAAGCTTATATTGTTAAAGATAAGTCTGCAAAATGGCGAATTAGAGATACAGGTTCAGGTTCAAACGAGGTTTACGAGCTTTCTCGTGATGACGAATGTTTTGGCGGGTTTACGTACACATTTGAACAAGACTTCCCCAATGGAATGACCGGTCAAGTTGAACGATATACCGGAGATAATAAGGACTCGGGAATTCAAAATCTGTGGTCTTTCACTGCAGGCGATATGAGTTCAACCAAAAACCTGCTTAAGCTTGGTTCCGGCAGTAGTTCTACGTCTACAGGTTGGTGTGGCTGGACCCAATATAGTGGCATTTTAGAAGTAAAATACTGGTTCCAGTATGGTTGGGAAGCAAACGGTTTTAACAACAACAAAGACATTGATAATAATGTACTAATGATGGCTGTAGACCGTACCTCAAACCATGATATTCTATATGATGAAACTTATCATATAGAAGACAATTACTATAATTTCAAATTGTATAACATAGGTGGCAGCGAATCCTTAAATATAGACTTCTATAGGTTAAATCCAAACTTACCCGGGAATACTATGACCGGAAGCAATCGTTATAATTGGTGGGGAACCACACGACCTTCTAATAAGTATACCTATAGAGTTAAAAGCTGGAGTGGCGGCGACTGGGAATAAACCCATAACCCCCCAAACCCATAAAAAAAGAAGGTGAAACCATGAAAAACTTAAAAACAACCCTGCTTATAACCCTAATAACCATTTTAACGGTGCTAAGCCTAAACGTAGCAAGTGAAGCATGGTTTACCCGTATACCCGACCCAACCGCCCCCGCAAATGCAGTGCAGTTTAAGGCAACTGTTGGCTTGCGTGGCACGCTTAATGTTGGCGTAGTAACAGAGATTTGCGAGCAAGAGGCAGGGCAAGTATTTACCGAGAAAGCAAATGTAGGTACTTTTGCGAGTGCAACGGCAATGAGCAACTACAGTACTTATTTTGCAAACAACAGAATAATGTTTAAAACCACCATAACCAACAATGAGGGTGCAGGTGCACAAAAGGTGTCGCTTTATTTAAACAGTGTTACATGCAGCGGTACAACAAAGGCACATATAGGCGTTTACAGCAACAACACCCAAAACCCCGATTTGATTGAAAACCCAAGCAAAAGGGTGGTGCAGTTGCCGCAAACGACGACAAGCGACTTTGCAATTATAAAAAACATGTATTTGCCCGCCTATGCAGCACCGGCAACAACAACGGCAGAAACCACAGGCACACCGGCAACACCCTCTAACGAGCTTACGGTTTATTGGTATGTTTATTTTGAGGAGGCGACACCAACAGCAACTAACCCCGACACGGGCGAGGATGCAGAGTGGTCGGAGCTATCGGATGTTATCCTTCAAGGCTTAAAGTGCCGCAATAACTAACGCAAAGCAAAAACCGCATTACAAAAATTAAACATCCCCGCCCCGCACATTAAAGCTGCGGAGTGGGGATTTATATAGGAGCATAAAAAACTATGTTTTTAACCCAAAAAACGCCGAACAAAACAAAAAAAACAAATAAAAAAAGCCCGAAAAATAAAGAAAAACACGGCAAAAAAACGCTGATTGGCAGAATAGTTAATGTTTTTTTAACGGTGTTAACGCTATTTTTTGTGGTTGTGCTTGTTTTGTCGTTCTATCAAAAAATCACGGGGAACATCACCGGCGTTTTTGGCGTGCAGATTTTTAGGGTAAGCAGCGGGAGTATGCTGCCAACGCTGGAGGTAGGCGACGTGCTGCTGTGCCACCCAACCAAAGGCGACGAAGTGCATGCTAACGATATTGTAATTTACCGTGGCGAGCAAGGGCAAATGGCAGGCAAAATTATTGTGCATAGGGTTGTTGAGGAGCAGGGAAAAAACAGCAGCGGGCAGTACGTATTCACAACCAAAGGCGACAACAACAGCACCGCCGACCCGCCGATTGATGACACTCAGTTAATAGGCAAGTTCTCTCAAAAAGTGCCGTTTTTAACAGTAATGTTCGATGTTTTTCTATCCCCGTGGGGGTTTGTAATTTTGCTGTTGCTGCTTTTGCTGTTGTTCGGCAGCGAGCTGTATAATCTTATTAAAATCATCGTTGGTCCCCCGCCGGAGGAGGAAGGAAATTCGGGTAAAAAAATTTAAAAAAACAATTGCAATTTTCAACAAATAGTGCTATAATATTCAAAACTTATTGCTTTTTAGGTATCAACGGTTCTTACCGTTAATATACCAGTAGAGGCAGGGGTATAAGGTGGTTGACCATTTCCCATGCACGATAAAATCGTAAGGGAGGTGGAATTAATGACGGAAGCAGTTCTGTTAATTATTGTATTAGTGGCACTAAAAGAAGTCATAAAATACATAAAAAAATAACCACTTAACCTTGAGCCGTTAGTGGTTATTTTTAAATCACAATGGGTCAACCGCTTTAAACGGTCTGCCTTTACATCTCTATTATACAAACTTATCTTCATTTTGTCAATAACAAAATTTAAATTTCTTTCAAAAAAACAAAAACCCGTGAGCTTTGAACCTGCTCACGGGTTGATTTTTTATTAATGTAAAATTGAGTTTAAAGGCTGCAATTGCAGTGGTCTTCATCACATTCGGGCATTTTGCCGACAAAAAGCTCGGGGTCTATGCCGTTTTTGCGGTAATAGTCTGCCAAAGCGGCTTTAATAGCCTGCTCAGCCAAAACCGAGCAATGCACCTTAACCGGGGGCAGCCCGTCCAAAGCTTCCATAACCGCTTTGTTAGTCAGCTTTAGTGCATCGTCAATCGTCTTGCCTTTTATCATTTCGGACGCCATACTGCTGGTTGCAATTGCAGCTCCGCAGCCAAAAGTCTTAAATTTGCAGTCGGTTATGGTATTGCCCTCAACTTTAATATACATTTTCATAATATCGCCGCATTTTGAGTTCCCAACCTCGCCTATGCCGCTTGCATCGGGCAGTTCGCCCACATTGCGGGGGTTGGCAAAATGGTCCATTACTTTTTCACTATAAGCCATGTTTTTATGCTCTCCTTTATTGTATAGGTAATTTATTATAAGTATATTTTGAAGTGTATTCCTGCTATGCAGGAATACTTGGTTAGCCGCTATACGCCATTTTTTATTCGACTTAATGTGTTGGTGATTTTTTATAAGTAGTTTTAGAGGTTTTCCCCGCAAGCGGGTAAAACGCAGATAAGCCAAATTATTGCCTGTTAAAATAAGTTTAGTTAAAAATTGTTGCCCGCTATAATATGCTCCCACAAAGGGCTCATCGAACGCAGCCGCTCAACAATCGGCGGTACTGTTTCTATAATATAATCCGCCTCTTCCATAGTGTTAAAATCACTAAGGCTAAGCCGCATGCTACCGTGTGCAATCTCGTGGGGGAGACCGATGCTGAGCAAAACGTGGCTTGGGTCAAGGCTGCCGGATGTGCAAGCCGAACCCGAAGAAGAGCTTATCCCCTTCAAATCCAAGCTAAGCAGCAGGCTTTCGCCCTCAATGCCCTCAAAACACATATTAATGTTGCCGGGCAGGCGGTTTTGCAAATCCCCGTTAAGTCTGGAACGCTCAATTTTAAGCAGCTCGGTAATAATTTTGTTACGCATAGCGGTCAAGTTTTCAATATGCTGCGGCATAGTTTCATAGGCAAGCTCCATAGCTGCGGCAAGCCCTGCAATACCTGCTACATTTTCTGTTCCGGCTCGGCGGTTACGCTCTTGTGCGCCGCCGTCAATCAAGTTTTCTATCGCAACGCCCTTGCGGATATACAACGCACCGCAGCCCTTTGGCCCGTGCAGCTTGTGTGCCGTAAGAGAAAGCAAGTCAATACAATCGTCTTGTACGTTAATATTAACATTACCCACTGCTTGTACAGCATCGGTGTGAAAAATAACTTTTTTTTCTCGGCAAATTTTGCCTATCTCGGCAATCGGCTGAATTGTGCCGATTTCGTTATTCGCATACATAATTGTAACCAGTGCGGTGTTTTCGGTTATGGCGTCGGCAACGTC
>JAISII010000028.1 GCA_031262125.1 Oscillospiraceae bacterium
TGCACATTCTCGTTCACCAGCATACCCGAAGGCGAAACATGGCCGGAAGACCTCGACGGGCACTGGAGAGAATACAGAGCACCTGTAGAAGAGACAACACCGGTAGTAGAAACAACACCGGCTCCCACGGAGCCCGAACCCACCGAACCTGAACCGACAGAACCTGCACCCACAGAACCCGAGCCAGCAACAATAACAATTTATTTTGAAAATAAATATAATTGGACTCCTGTTGCTATGAATTATTGGGGAGATGAATCCGGCACTTTGGTTTTGGAAGAAACATCAGGAAAAGCCGGAGATGGCACAACAAAAATCTGGAAAGTTGAAATTTCGGAAGATTTGCTTTCAAAAATTGATGGTGTATTATTCCGTAACAATTACGACACAACAAAGTGGGGCGACTATTGGCAGAGTGCTGATGTTGCACCGAGCAAACTCAAAGATGGTGTATGCTTCTATTTCTCAGGCACACAAAGCTTAGGTTCATACCAGTACAAATAATTATTAGCGTAAACAAATAAAATTCCCCGCCGGCAGCAATTGTCGGCGGGGTTTTGCAGTTTATAAAAGATTTCTGCATTCTGCATTATTATTTCTGATTTATATAGACTCAGCTCCAATATTTGCGGTCAAGGCTGCGGTACTGAATTGCCTCCATAACGTGGGCGGATTTTATTTCTTCGCTGGCTTCCAAGTCGGCAATTGTGCGTGCAACCTTTAAAATGCGGTCATATGCTCGGGCAGACAAGCCCATTTTGTCAAAAGCAGTTTTTAAAATGCGGTTTGTGTTGTCGTCTACACGGCAAACTTTTTGGAACTCGGCAGCCGTAATGCGTGCATTGCAGGTTACGGTAGTGCCTTTATAGCGTTCAATCTGCACAGCCCGTGCGGCGTCAACACGCTTGCAAATTTCTTGCGAGCTTTCGCCGTCCTGCGTGGAGGAAAGGTCGTCGTAGTCAACAGGCGGCACTTCAATATGTATATCCATCCTGTCTAAAAGCGGACCCGAAACCTTGTTGAGGTAGTTGCGAATTTTATGTTCGTTGCAAATGCAATCTTTTGTGGGATGATTAAAATAGCCGCAGGGGCAGGGGTTCATAGCGGCAATAAGCATAACGCTGCACGGGTAGCGTAAAGTACCGGCGGCACGGCTTATTGTAATTATGCCCTCCTCGAGTGGTTGACGCAAAATTTCAAGTGCGGCACGGTTAAATTCGGGTAGCTCGTCTAAAAACAGCACCCCGTTGTGAGCCAGCGAAACCTCGCCGGGTTTTGGTATGCTGCCGCCGCCGCTAAGCCCTGCGGGAGAAACCGTATGGTGCGGTGCACGGAACGGTCGCACAGTAATTAACGAAATATCGTCGTCCAATGCCCCGGCAATCGAGTGTATTTTTGTCGTTTCTACCGATTCCTCAAAAGTCAGCTTTGGCAAAATGGTAGGCACTCGCTTTGCAAGCATACTTTTGCCGCTGCCGGGCGGTCCTATAAGCAAAATGTTATGCCCGCCTGCCGCAGCAATTTCTAATGCTCTCTTTGCCTCAAACTGCCCACGCACCTGAGAAAAATCAAGCGAAGTAACAGCTTTTAGTGCCGACGGTTCGGCATATTGTTCGGGAGAAATAAGCATTGTGCCTTTAAGGTGGTTATAAATTTCAAAAACATTTTTTGCGGGGAGTATGTTAATTCCGGCGACTACCGATGCCTCTTTGCGGTTGCCGTAGGGCACAAAAAGGTTCTTAATGCCGTCTTTTCGTGCCTTAATTGCCATTGGCAGCACGCCGTTGCAAGGTCGAATATCTCCGCCAAGCGACAGCTCGCCCAAAAATGCACAGTCTTCTGCTTTTGTTTCGAGCTGACCCGTCGCCATAAGGATAGCAATAAAAATCGGCAGGTCGTATATTGCACCCTCTTTTTTAACATCGGCAGGGGCAAGGTTTATTGTAATGCGAGAGTCCGGGAACTCGAAGCCGCAATTTTTCATAGCCGTCCGCACACGGTCTCGGCTCTCTTTAACGGCGGCATCGGGCAAGCCGACCAAGTCGAATGCTCCAATCCCCCGGGAAATATCGGCTTCTATCGTAACGCTGTAACTGTCCAGCCCAAAAAGCCCAAGGCTATTAACGGTAATAACCATTTTCGCTCCTCCGTTGCAGGTAACCATTTTGTTTGTAATGTTAAGACTAAAAGTATAAATACAAACAAAACGGTAGAATGTTATTCACATTCTACCATAATTTTACATTTTCTGCAATTGTTTTTCAGCGTGTTTTAGGTTTTATTTTACACTTTTATTAAGAGCGGTTGCTTATGAAAAAGCATAAATTTGCCACATAAAAATTTAAAACCCTAAAACTATTTATCCCTGCGTTTTGCAAAGGCGGCTGCAAGCAAGGCAAAAACTATTGCGGCGGCAATGCCCGCAGCAGAGGCAGTAAGTCCGCCCGTTAACGCACCAAGCAAGCCCTCTTGTGCAACAGCCTCTTGCACGCCGTTAACCATTAAAAACCCAAAGCCCGAAATAGGCACGGTAACCCCCGCCCCGGCAAAATCCGCCAACGGGGCATATATACCTACTGCGGCAAGCACAACACCGGCAACGCAAAAAAGCACCAGCACCCGTGCGGGGGTCAGCTTTGTTTTGTCTATCAAAATCTGCCCAATAACGCACAACAAACCGCCAACCCAAAAGGCATTTACAAAATCCCACATAAAAAAGCACCTCTGCAATTACATAATTTAAAGTTATTCTCTCCACAAAAAAGCGTTTTTATGAACAGTTGGTGAACTTTTTTCAAAATTCTATTGATTTTGCGTTGATTTTTGCAAAAAAGACTGTAAAATTTTTTAAAAGTATTGTATAATTATTTTGAAAAAATAACGCATAACACAAACCGATAAATTTTATATTGGGAGTTAAAAAATCAAATGATAGAAGTTAGCAATCTGTGCAAAAGCTATGGCGGTAACAAGGCGATTGAAGACGTCAGCTTTAAGGTTAGTGCCGGCGAGGTGCTGGGATTTTTGGGTCCTAACGGTGCGGGCAAATCTACCACTATGAATATTATTACGGGCTATCTTTCCTCAACGTCCGGCACGGTTAAGGTGGACGGGTACGAAATTTTAGAGAACGCCAAAGAAGCCAAAGCAAAAATAGGCTATTTGCCCGAGGTTCCCCCGCTCTACCCCGATATGACGGTGCTGGAGTACCTTGATTATGTTTATTGCCTTAAAAAGGTGCGGCTGCCCAAAAAGGCACATTTGCAAGAGGTTATGCAGCTTGTAAAAATCGACGATGTACAAAACAGGCTTATAAAAAACCTTTCTAAAGGCTACAAGCAGCGTGTGGGCTTTGCACAGGCACTTGTGGGCAACCCGCCCGTGCTTATTTTAGACGAACCCACCGTAGGGCTTGACCCAAAGCAGATTATCGAGTTCCGCAAGCTTATTAAGAGCTTAGGCAAAAAGCATACCGTAATTTTTTCTTCGCACGTGTTGTCCGAGATTTCGGCAACCTGCGACAGAATTATTGTAATATACCGTGGCAAGCTGGTTGCCGACGCCAAAACAAACGAGCTTAGTAGCGTGCTGGAGGGCAAGCAGCGTATTATGGTTGAAATTGACGGCGATAAAGACACCGCATTGCAAGTGCTGAGAAATATCGATGGTGTTACCAAGGCTTCTGTTTCCCGCACCGTTTCAAAAACGGCGGTCGAGTATGTGTTGGAATCCGATACAGAGCAAGACATTCGCAAAAACGTGTTTGCGGCTTTAAGCAAATCGGGGCTTGCTGTTTTGGCAATTTATAACGGGCAAAAAACCTTAGAAGACGCATTTTTAAAGCTGACAGCGGGCTGATAGACGAAACCACCCCGTCTGCTCTTCACAATCTAAAGATTTATTAATTTTTTATATTTTTGTTAAAAAATTAATCCTATTTTTTACTAAGGGAGCAGCCACCCCTCCCCGGAGGGGAAAATCAGCACACACAATAGACTAATTGCAAATCACACAGTAAAGTTTTACAGAAACAAACCCTCCAATCAGCTCAAAGCCTCTTGAAAGCGGGAAAATTCCCCTCCGAGGAGGGGTGGCAGGGCGTTAGCCCTGACGGGGTGGTTTGCGACGCAAGTCGCATCTTGCATCTTGCCTCTGACCTCTTGCTTCTGGAATGGAAAGTCGGCGAAGCCGACAGGGGGAGAAAGCGGTGCAAGTCGCATCTCGCTTCTGGATAGTGTGAGAAAAGTTACTAACGAAAGGACACACAAAAATGAGTGCAATTTTAAAGCGAGAGATTTTTTCATATTTCCACACGCCGATTGGCTTTGTGGTTTTGGCAATTTTCTACTTCTTTGCGGGGTGGTTTTTTGCCGACACAATACAGGTGTACCAGGCAAACAGCCTTGTTCCTGTGTTTTCTAATATGTTTATAATAATTTTGCTGCTAATACCCATAATTACAATGAAGTCTTTTAGCGAGGAACGCAAGGCAAAAACAGAGCAGTTGCTGCTTACTTCGCCGGTTAATTTGTTCCAAGTGGTTGCGGGCAAGTTTTTGGGTGCCTATGTGCTCTATTGCATTTGCATGGCTTGCTTTGCCGTGTATGCTTTGGTGCTGTCGTTTTTTGCAACGCCGCAGTGGATACAAATTTTTTGCACGCTGCTGGG
>JAISII010000050.1 GCA_031262125.1 Oscillospiraceae bacterium
TCTATCACTCGCCTGCCCGAGTCGTCCCCAGCCTTCATTGCCTCAAAAGCGGTTGCCCCGGTAACACGGTTAAGGTCGCCGTTGCACAGCTTATACATATAAGAAAAGTCGGGTTTTTCTGCTAAAATAGCATCCTTCGTCATTGCAATCAAGCCGGTGGCAGAGGCATAAGCTTCCCAGCAGCCCTTGCGTCCGCAGGTGCACTCTTTGCCGTCTTTAACAATAACCATATGCCCCATCTCGGCACCGGCAAAATTAGACCCGCTGTAAATCTTGCCGTCGATAACAATGCCCGCACCAACGCCCGTGCCAAGGGTAATTACAATAGCGTTTTTTGTGCCTTTTGCGGCACCTGCCAAATATTCGCCATAGGCCGCAGCGTTTGCATCGTTTTCTACGGTAACTTTCTTGTTAACACGCTCCTGCATCATTTTTACAATTTCCCAATTGTGAAAAAACAGGTTGTTACTGTACTCAATAACGCCGGTTTGCGGGTTAACCGCACCGGGTACTCCGATTCCGATAGATTCAATATCGTCCAAGGTTACCTTTGCACGCTCGCAAACCTTGGCGATTAGTGATGCCATACTGTCGCAAATGTCGCTCTCGGGGCGTGGCACAGCCGTTTTGCACTCGGCTCTTGCCAAAATTTTATAACTGTCGTTCACAACTCCGGCAACAATATTTGTGCCGCCCAAATCCACACCTATTCTCATTTTAGATGTACTCCTATAATTTTTAAATTTAAGTCAATTCTTTTTTACGCCCGTTTTTTAAAAGAAGCTATTGTAAAAATGCCCACAAAAGCAGCTGCTATAGCAAGCATTACAAACGGCAAATCGTTGGCGGCTGTATCTACCGGGGTTTTTTCTGCCAATTTTTTGGCGGGCACTTGGTTGTCCTTGCCCACGTTGTCGGGGTCAATCTCTACTCCGCTGCTGTTTTTTTGAACAACCGGGTGCACCGTTTTTGCATTGGTTTTCCAACGTGCCACAAAACAAGTTTTTGCAGAATCCACGGGGTTTTCTACTTTAGAACCGTCGCACTGTGCAGTGTCGCCAATGCAGTCGGCAACAAGGTTAAGGTCATATGTCTGAAAACCAATGTTAGAGCAGAAAATTACCGCATATGTTTTGGTCGAGTCAAACCCGCCCTCCAGCGTTGCAAGCTGGTTGTCCAATAGCGAAATATCATACGACCATAAGCCGTCGCCTTCGTTTGTGCAAACTTCATTTTTGCTTTGCCACGTAAAGAATCCATCGCCGCCTTGTTCCCAAATATGGCAAAAGACCGCCTTGGTATTCGTCCAATCTGCAGGGAGTTTAAAATAGATTTTCCCTTTCTCGGCAGCGGTTGCCGAAAATGTGCCGACAAAACAGCAGCTTAATAAAATTAGTGCCGCCAACAGCACCGATAATGTTTTTTTCATAGTTATATACCCTTTCGGTTGATAGCATTATTAACCACCCAGTCTCGTCGCAACACGCCCTTTTGAGCTTGTTTTTGCACTTTGTGCAAAAAGCTACGCTTTGCGGTTGGCTGCTCCTCTTTGCAAAATGAAACATTTTGCAAGCAGCGGCTACGCCGCAATATCTTGCATCTTGTCTCTTGCTTCTTGCTCCTTGAAGCGGAGGGGAATGTTTCCGCTCTCCGAGACAATGGGCTGGTCGGTTGGTTTTTGGGCTTTGCTTTTTGTGGTTTGCCGATAGTCTATTGTTTGTGCTAATATTCCCCTCCGAGGAGGGGTGGCTGCTCCCTAAGAAAAAAACAATATTATTTTTTATTAAAAATCTAAAAAAATAAAAATATTTTTAGATTGTGCAGAGCAGACGGGGTGGTTTATGAACAAAATCTTCCGCAAAGACAAAAGGGCAGACATAGTCCGCCCTTTAATATCCGGACCGATTTAAAACCGGTCATAAATTATTTCTTAGATTTTTTGCGAGTGAACATTACAACGCAAACACCTGTAATAACCAATGCCAAAGAAACAAAGATAATGCCTTGCTCTGCACCTGTGTCGTTAGTGCCGTTGCCGCTGTCGCTGTCAACAACTTCGCCGCCGCTAACTTTTTCGCCGGTTTCGGGATTTGTAACAATCGGAGTAGTTACAACGGGTTTTTGGGGTTTTTTGTAATTGGCAGGGGTAAATTCGTTCCAGTTGTCAATGCCATAATATTGATTTTTGCTCAAACCTTCGGGGTCAAGCAATGTGCCGTCCGAACCATCATCTGTACTACCAAACTGAATAACAGCATGGCAACGGGGATAGTTATTTGTCCATCTTGCAACCTTTGTTGTTTTAGTGCTGTCAACAGGGTTTTCTGCATCAATGTCTGTAAGGTAAATTGTGTCGCCAAGGCAATCGGTGTCAAAAGTAAGGTCAAAAGACTGTACCTTAGTTGTCAAATCATAAACAATTATGGCGTATTTTTGCCCTACAAGCAAACCTTTTTTATAAAATGCAGAGGGGCTGCTTTTTATCATTTGTGCGATGTCGTAAGAAACTGTACCATCTCCATTATTTGTGTGGTAGGCTTCTTTAAATCCACCCCAACCAAATGCAGCACCGCCTGTGCTGCCGCCTTCAGTTGACGAAATTGTAAAAATGTGGAACGCTGTAGATTTTGAGTTTGCTAAAACTCCGGAGAGTTTAAATTTAATTACACCTTCTGTAACATAGGTTGCTCCTGCAGCTGCTTCGTCAGTCTCGGCAGCGAATGCGGGAATAACTGCCATTGAAGCTATCATCAGAACAGCGATAGCTAAACATAATGCTTTTTTGAACATAATAGTTCCTCCTAAATTGTTCGTTAATTATTTTTTTAGGGCAAACTGCCCTTTGTGTATTGATTATACTATATTCCGCAAAGAAATTCAAGCCTAATTACCAAATTTTATATTGTGTATCTTGCACAATGTTTAAACCCGTTTTTTGTGCAATAGTACCAAATGGTTAACATTACGTGAACTTACGCTTCTTCAAAAATATCATCAACGCCAAAAAAACCGAAGCAAAAACCAAAACACACAACACCACCACCCACGAACCGGGACTGATGTTGGCACTAAAAATTGCAAATAAATCAAAATTGGTTGCGGTTGTGTTGGGCGGGGTGGTTTGAATCTTTTTTGCAGTTGTATTCGGTGTTGTTTCTGCAATTGTTGTTAGAGGTAGGGTAGCAACGGTCGCCGCCGCCTGATAGTGTGGGTGCTGAACCGCCGTAGCCGTTAAATCGCTCGAATGTGCAAAGCTCTGCAGTTCTATGCTGTTGTCGGCATATGTTGTGCCGCCATAGGTGTGCAGTTTGGAAATTTCGAGGTACAGCTCAATCTCTCTCAGCGGGATGTCAATAACATCAAACACCGCATTAACTAATATGTTTGCACGGGTAAAATCATACCCGTTGGGTACAAATTCGGTGGTTGTTGCCGTATTGTCGGGGGAGGTTATATCGTCATCGTCAGCCGTTGTTGAGGTTGTGTCAGAGCCGGTGGTCGCCGGAGAAGTCGGGTTTTCATAAATCGCACTAAAAACAATTTGGTTTTGTTTAGAAGTATCATAAATAAAGTCGCCGCCTTCGGCACTAATGCCGGGAAAAGTTACCTGACGCAGCTTTAACACTTTGTCGTTATAATGCAAAATGCCCTGTATTATTTCGGCGAACTGCGGAAGTGTTATTTCGTAAGAATAGGTTATAATATCGCCTTGGTGTATCTCTTGCCCGTTAAGCATACCTTTGGTGGGAAGTGTTACGGTTGTTGCAGCAGAACCCGTGCCGCTTTGGTTTGAGGTTATATTCGCCCCCGAACTTGCTGCGGGCTGTGTTGTTGCAGGTTTTGGCGTTTGCTTTTCTAAATAAAAACTGCCGAAGCTCGCCGCCGTAAGCACGCCCAAAAAGGCAATAGCCAAACACAGGCTTATTATTTTATATTTCATTCTTTTAGTTTTCCCTTTTAAATGCTTATACTAAATATACGCTTACTATTATATAAGATTTTTCATAATAAATCAAGAGCGGCTTTTTGCAAATGCTTTTAAGTGGTTTTACGGCAAATTTCCAATATTTTTATATTGCAAAAACACCGCATACGGCATATTATATTAATATATATAAAGATATTGGGGCAACGCTTTTATGCTTGCTATAACGGGAGAAAACAATGATTATAGAACAGCTTGACAGGCACAAGGTTCTTATTTCTCTTTGCAACAGAGATATGGATGACTTTGCTTTAAATTTTGATGATATGAGCTTTGCCGACCCTCATGCAAAAAAAATACTTTTGCGGCTGCTTACCCTTGCCTGCCGCAAAGCAGGTATAGAAACAAAAAACAAACGCTTGGTCGTTGAGGCATTACCCCACGATTTAGGCTGCCTTATTCTTATGACGCTTGAAAGTACAGCAAAAACGTCGCCGAAGGTTTACAGGCTAAAACAAGCTGCAACCGATTATTGCTTTGCTTTTGAAAATTCGGAAGATTTTTTTGAATCGGTTAAAATGCTATATGAATCCGGTAGCGATTATATCGAAACCTCTGCAATTGCCATGGACGGCAAATTTTATTTGATTCTTACGGCATTTAAGCTGCCAAAAAACATTGTCGCAATTTTGCGGGAGTTTGGCAGCCAAACAGGCTTTAACTCTATGTTTAAGGCAAAGCTGTTTGAGGCAGGAACCCTGCTTGCGGGCAAAAATGCAATAACACAAATAGGCAAAGCTTTTGCCAAAAAAAAATAATTAAGTTAATTTTCTTTTTCGACATTATTCTTTGTGTTTAATATAGTATAATAAAACCGTTAAATTTATTTTGAAATTCAAATTAATTTTAGAGGTTTTATTTTTTATGAAAGAATATATTATAGTAGCAGAATCCACTTCCGATATGCCCGAATATCTTGTAAAAGAGCTTGGCGTTGTTATTTTGCCAATGACCTTTTTGGTTGATGGTGAAGAATACGCCGACACGCCCGACCACAAAAGTATGCCCCTGCGTGAGTTTTATGAAAAGCAAAAAAACGGTGCAAAGGGCGGCACATCTGCCGTTAACCCCACCGCAATAGCCGAAATTTTACGCCCGCATATGGCGGCGGGCAAGGACGTTTTATACCTTGCGTTCTCGTCGGGTTTAAGCATGACTTACGACAACGCCTTAAAAGCACAAACCGCTATGGGCAAGCAGTTCCCCGATAATAAATTTGTTGTTATCAACACCCTTGCGGCATCGCTTGGGCAGGGTATGCTGGTGCATTTGGCAGTTAAAAACCAACGTGCCGGTATGAGCCTGCAAGACAACGCCGATTTTATTGAAAAAACAAAAAATAATCTTTGCCATCTTTTTACCGTTAAAGATTTGTTTCATTTAAAGCGTGGCGGTCGGGTTTCGGGTGCGGTTGCAATTTTGGGCACTGCACTTTCAATCAAGCCGGTTTTGCACGTAGACAACGATGGCAAACTTGTACCTCTTTGCAAAGTGCGTGGGCGTACACAATCGCTTGACAAATTGGTAGATTTAGCCGCCGAGCGGGCAATTAACCCGCAAGAACAAGTTATGTTTATAAGCCATGCCGATGCCGATAAAGAGGCAGAGTATGTTAAAGCCGAGCTATTAAAGAAAGTTAAGCCGATAGATGTTATCATCGGCGAGGTTGGACCCGTTATTGGCAACCATGCAGGCAGCGGCACAATTGCATTGTTTTTAGTAGGAACAGAAAAATAATTTTTTGTGCGTTGTTTTTGCATTGTGCGTTTTAATGCACTTTACCCTTGGCAATTATTTTTAGATTTCTCCTCATTTTACTGTTAATTTTCTCAAGGGTTTCCCCTGCTAATCGGCAGGGGAAATCTTTTTTTGTTTTTCTTTGCGGGCTCTTTTTAAAAAACTGTTGCTGTTAACTAAAAATTAACTTGACAATTCTATTAGTAAACAGCTATAATATATCAAGAAATATTTGCTGATAATATGTGCTTAATAATAATACAATTTTGAACGGAGAATAATCTAATGAAAAAAAGAATCCTATGCGGTGTTATGGTGCTGCTTATTGCGGCAAGTACGCTTGTTTTTACCGCTTGCCAAGACAACAGCTCAAAAGTAAAAGTTATTGATGCTTCTAAAAACCCCAAAACAGTTGTAGATACTTCTTTTTCTCGTAACATAACCACGCCGGGCAATATTCTTAACGGAGGCTTTGCCGACATTGACGAAAACTTTATTTATATTGCAAAAGCTGACGGCTACGAATGGAAGGTAGATTTGGCAGAAGCAAAAATCCGTGAAGTAAGCAATTCTTCCTATGCTGTAAGCACACCCATCGCACGAGGAGATGAACTGTTTTTCTTGGGCGAACCCGAAGGCGGAAATGTTACTTACAGAGTTAATTTGGGCGTAGGCATTACCGATACAACTGTCCCCACTGATTCTTTAAACCGTGTTGCACTTTTAAAATGGAACGAATTTTCTCAAGCAAACCCTGATGAAGATTTCGGCAAACCTGCTTATATCACATATTATAACGATTTGATTTATTTCTCTACTGCGAACGCTGTGTTCTCACTGGGCACAAACGGTCAAGGTGCTACAAGAGTTTCTCTTCCTATGGCTCAGGGCGACAGCTTTTACGTTGCCGACAACCAACCCATTCCTTTTGTAATTGACGATAATAAATTGTACTATCTTGCAAAAACCTCTGAGGGCAAAGCAAAAATCTGCACCTTAAAACTCGACGGCGACAAAAGTGCAACCTCTGTTGTGTTAGACGAAAATGTTAAATTTACGGGCGATGCCCCCTATGTTCTGCCTATGGCAGACGGCGGCTTCTGCTTTGTTGCAGCTTTTTCATCCGAAACTCCCACGGTTTGCAAAGCTACCGCAGAGGGTGCTGTTACCGAGCTTGTTGCCCCAGATGCAACTGCATTAGACCTTAACATTTACAACAGTGTTATTTACTTTACCGCAAGCAACGGCAAAATTTACTCGGTTGCTTCCGACGGTTCGGGCCTAAAAGAGCTTTGCAGCGGCACAGAAGATTTTGACAATGGCGTTGTTTTGCTGAAAGATACATTGTATTTCTATCAGGGCGGCAACCTTTACAGTGCTCCCGCAAGCGGCGGCACACCCGTTTTGGTTTATGAAAAAGCGGCTGCTTAATTTAAAGCTATTTGATGCAATAATTTTAATTGCACACCAAAGCACACACTTTTAGTTATTAACAAAAATGCGGCGTATTCCTTCTTGCCGAATTTTAGAGGGAATACGCCCGCAAAACAAAAATTTTATATTTGCCGCTGTGGTGGAATAGGCAGACACAAGGGACTTAAAATCCCTCGGTAGAAATACCGTACCGGTTCAAGTCCGGTCAGCGGCACCAAATATCGGCGTCTGACGA
>JAISII010000063.1 GCA_031262125.1 Oscillospiraceae bacterium
TTCTTTTTTTGTTTTTTATCACTGTGTGGTGTAAGCACCGCAAATTTAGTTTTTATCAATCTCCCTCATATGCTGCAAATGTATGCCGATATGCCCAATGCCGAGAATTACAACTGCAATAATCAGCCAAAGCAGCTTGCCGTATATGCCAAGCAGAATAAACGCCGCCACCGGCAGGGTTGCCCCCGGCAAAGGCACGCCCCAAACCGGACGGTAAAAATCTTTTAGCGTATGCCCGTTGCAAAAATATCTCACCCAATACAGCTCGTATGCAAGCATCAGCACAGCCGAGGCTGCAAGCCACAAAAGCCAAGCATCCCACCCGTGAGGGTTAGTGTTTGAAAAACACAAAACCGTTGCTACCGTCAGCACTTGCCCTACTCGCTCAAACACAAGCAGCACCTTGTTTTCGTTAGCCGAGGTGTAGCCCTCCGGCTTGTTTTTTGCCCAAATAATATTGGGTATTTGCAGCATAAGCAAATAAATCAGCCCAATGTAAGAGAACCCGAAATCGCCCATAAAATCGTCCCTTTTTCAATTTGTTTTGTTATGTAATGTTTAGCTATGTAATAAAACTGTAAGAACTACAGCAACTCCGCAAAATCGTCAATAATAATTGCGTTTGGCGCTGCGGCAAATTGAAGGCGACTTTGATGCCCTTTGGTTATAAGTATGCAGTCGCAGCCGATTGCAACAGTCGAATGATAATCGTGCAGAGTGTCGCCAATTACCAAACATTTTTTGGGCGAGAGTCGGTTGTCTTTCACATATTGCCGTGCGATTTCGGTTTTGTCGTCTGCGGTTAGGTTTGTTTGCCCCAGCACATCATCAAAATAGGGGACAATGCCTGTTTCTTTAAGCTTTGGGGTAATATTGTTTAAATGTGCCGAAGACAGCACAATTTGAGAAGCTCCGGTTTTTTTAAAAGCCTCCAACAGCGGCAAAACACCGGGCATAAGCGGCTTTTTTGCAATGTGCTTGTTATAGCCCTCGTGGAACTCGGTTGCAATAATGTCAAACGTAACGACGTTAAGGTCGAAAAGGTTTTCGTAAAATTTAGAAATAGGTGTATCTACAAAGCTGTAATATTGCTCCGCCGTAATTATAGGCATATCACGCTTTTGCAGCATATCGTTAACCGAATTTAAAGACGCACCAAAATCGTTGATTAATGTGCCGTTAAAGTCCCAAAACACGGTTTTGTATTTTATAAAGTTTAATTTCATTTTTTTAAAATTTTTCCTTTTTTCAAATATTTCTGCCAAAGGATGGGAGCGAGGGCTGCCGGGGGTTCCAGCCGTAGACGGGGATACTCTTGTGCTAATCTGTTATTAACCATATAAACAACAATACATAATTTTCGTTGCTTCTTCGCCGGATATTCCCCGCCGGAGGCGGGGAATATCCCTTCGCCTAAACTTTTAATTAATCATATAAACTAATAATACATAATTTTCGTTGATTTTGCAAGAACAATGCGGTATAATTAAATAAATTAACACAAATTTTCCTTTTAGGCAGGTATTCTAAAGTGAAAAACACAAAATTTTCCGATATTATAGCAGCGGCACAAGGCAAAATAAGCGGTAGCTACAGCGATTTTGAAGTAACCGCTTTAAGCCGAGATACACGAACCTTGCAGCAGGGCGATGTTTTTATTGCTCTGCCGGGCAGCAACTATAATGTTTATGATTTTATTAGCGTAGCCGAGCAAAAAGGTGCGTCCGCAATAATTTCCTCGCAAAAAGTGGAGTGCAAAGTGCCGCTTGTTTTGGTTGATGACACATACACAGCCTTGCACAAAATTGCCGCTTGGTACAGGAGCAAATTTACTTTCCCCATAATTTGCGTTACGGGCAGCACGGGCAAAACCACAACCCGCAGTATGATAAACACCGTGCTTGCGTCGAAATACAAAGTGTACCAAACCGCCAAGAATTACAATAACCACATTGGGTTGCCGTTCTCGCTGCTGGAGCTGGACGAAAGTTATGATGCGGCTGTGCTTGAGATTGGTATGAACCATACCGGAGAGATTGAGCAGCTGAGCAAAACCGCCAAGCCGGATATTGCGGTTATTACGAATATCGGCAAGGCACACATTGGCAATTTGGGCAGCCGTGAGAATATTTTTAAAGCAAAAATGGAGGTTGCAGCAGGGCTTAAACACGGCGGTACGCTTGTTTTAAACTCGGATGATGATATGCTTGCAACCGTTAAAAGCAACGGTAGCTTTAACCTGCTTTTTGCGGGGACAACCGATTTTGCACAAAACAAATTTACTGCGAGCAGCATAAAACCAAACGGCTTTTACACCGATTTTTGCGTAAAAGGTGCAGAGTTTGAAAAAACCGTAACCTTGCCGCTTGCGGGCAGCCATAATGTTAACAACGCCCTGTTGGCGGCACTTTGCGGCACAGCGGTTGGGGTGAGTGCTGACGCTGCGTTTGCGGCTTTGGGCGGCTTTGCTTCGTCCTCAATGCGGACCGAGGTTTCGCAAATTAGGGGCGTAAAGATTATTAAGGATTATTACAACGCAAGCCCCGAGTCGGCGGCGGCAGGGCTGCAAAGCTTGCAGTCGCTGAAAACTGCGGGCGGCAAAACAATTGCTGTTTTGGGGCAAATAGGCGAGCTGGGCAGCTTTGCACAAGCCGAGCATTTGGCACTGGGCAAGCTTTGCGGGGCTTTGGGTGTGGATTATGTCTTTTTTATCGGAGAGAACCATACGGATGTTTTTGACGGGCTGAGCGGGTTCCAAACTCAGGCATTTTGCACCGACGACCGCACAAGCTTTTTACGATATTTAGCCGATTTTATTAAAAAAGGCGGAGTTGCCCCCGGCGATGCTATGCTTATAAAGGGCAGCCGTGCGGCACATATGGAAGATTTTTTTGAGAACATAAAAAACTTGCTTAACTCTTACGGCTGTGCGGCGGTAGAAATACCCCAAAGCCCGACCCGTTTGTATGTTGATATAAGTGCGGTTAAGCACAATTTTGCACAAATTCAGCTTGCGGCAGGTGCAAACACACAGCTTATGCCAATGGTTAAGGCAAACGCCTACGGCTGCGGTGCAGAGGTTATTGCAAACATTTTCAGGGATTGCTCACGTTTGGCGGTTGCCGATATTAAAGAAGCGGCGTTGCTTAAAAATGTTTTGCCCGGAGCAGGCATTGTGATAATTTATCAGCCTTATATTAACGATTGTGAAGAGATAGTTTTGCAAAACTATATACCCGCTGTGAGCAATTTGGACTTTGCAAAAAAGCTTAACAAAATTGCCGCTTTGCACAACACCACCGTGCGTGTGCATGTGGAGGTTGACACGGGGTTTTGCCGCCTTGGGGTTGATTTTGACAAATGCGGCGAGTTTTTTGCCGAGTTGGGCAAGCTTAAAAACCTAAGCTGCGAGGGCATATTTATGCATTACTCCAGTGCCGATGTTTTTGACGACAGCGATAGTGAGTTCACTCAATTGCAAACCGACAGGTTTTTGGCTGCAATAACCGCCGCCGAAAACGCCTACGGGTTTATAAAATTTAAGCACGCCTGTGCAAGTGCCGCAATTTTTAACCCTGTTTGCAAACCATACCTTAACCCGTCGGAGGGGGATGGTACTTCAGCCGAAAATTTGGCAAAGCCCGTTTTTAATATGGCACGCCCGGGCTATATGATATACGGCTATTACCCGCACCCTGCATTAAAAAAAGCGGTAGATTTAAAACCTGCACTAAAATTCGTCTCGGTAATTTTGCAAATAAAAGAAGTTCCCCTCGGCAGCCCGATAGGCTATGGGAGGAAGTTTGTTACCGCACGCAAAAGCAAAATTGCCACCGTTGCGGTTGGCTATTCGGACGGTTTGCGACGCCGTTTGTTCGACCCCGAAAACGCACAAAACGGTTGTTTTGCGGTTAACGGGCAGCGTGCCCCGATTGTCGGGCGGATTAGTATGGACCTGACGGCTGTTGATATTACCGATATTGCAGGGCAGGTTAATGTTGGCGACGAGGTTGCAATTTTTGATAATTCTAACATAACAATTGAAGAAATCGCCAACATTTGCGGCACAATAGGTTATGAGATTATTGCACAGCTGCAGGGCAATGTGGATAGGGTAGAGGTTTTTTAGGCATTGACAAAAATTGAATTAAAGTGTATTATATATGTGATTTTTTAAAAGAGGTATTGGTATGCTGTTTTTTATAACTGCTTTGCGTGCGTTTGCAACGATTTTTATAACAAATTCGCATTATACCGGAGTTTATCCTAACGATATAATCGCTAACGGCGGTTTGTTGGGTGATGTTCTTTTTTTCGCAGTTTCGGGCTATTGTTTAACTAATTTAAAATTTTCGTTCCCAAAATGGTTTTTAAAGCGTTTTTTGCGGATATACCCGGCTGTGTTTGTAATTACTTTGGTTTTTATATTTTTTGGCTTTTTTGATTTTTATCATGCACATATTTCAACAGCTTTAACTTACTTTAGAATCAACTTTATATATCCCACAAACTATTATTTTGTTATAGACATTTTGTTATTATATATTCCTTACTACCTTGTTGTTAAAATAAAAAGTCTTTATAATAACCTGCACTTTATTATTTTTGGTGTTTTTGCAGCACAAATAATTTTCTATATTTTGTTTATTAACAAAGATATTTATAATGTTGATAATGTTGCATCGCCGTATATGTTGTTTATGTTTTTCTTGTGTATGCTCATTGGCGCATATATTAAAAAGGAGAAAAACACATTTTTAAATACGCATAAACTAAGGTACGGCGTTTTAACCGTTGTGCTTGCTGCGGGCTATTTCGGCACTAAAACTATGTTTGCTAAAAACTTTTTTCTGCAGTTTCAAATTGCAAATCAAATAGTTTTAGCTTGTTTGCTGTTTTGTCTTTTTTGCTTTTTTTCATCCTATAACGATAAATTAGAAAAGTTTCCTAAGCATTTAAAATCTGTTATTAGTTTTTTAGGCAAGCTGACTTTAGAAATTTATTTGGTTCAGGTGCCTTTCATTCAATTGTTTAGGGGATTGGTTTTCCCTCTAAATTGGTTAGTAATAACGGCGTGCATTTTAGCTTCTGCATGGTTGCTGCACTTTGTTGTTGATAAATTAACGGCTCCTATAGATAAGAAGTTGTTCGCACAAAAAGCTAAAACATAAAACAAATGCATTAATAATTACGGCTGGTTAGTCGCTAATTTTAATAAAGCCGTTTTAACAGCGGCTTTTATTATTATAATAAAGTTAAGACTTTTAATATTATACAGAAGGGAATGAATTATTATTTTTATTATATTTTTATTAATTTGTTCTGTTCTGATTTCCGGCGTTGGCAGTATGTTTGTAGAAAAATACGGGAGCGAACTAAAGCTTAAATATAACAACAAAAACACCTTTATGTTTGTTGTTGCAGCGGTGAGTTTGCCTATTTTTTTTATAGGGTTTCGCTCTACATATGCCGACACGGGTGCATATGTTTACGGCTATGAAAATATAAAGTATACTTTTGACAATATACCGGAAATTTTTGAGGATAGCAAAGGTCCGATTTTTGAAATGTATCAGATGTTTCTAAATCAGGTTCTTCATATAGTAGATTACCACTGGTTTTTGTTTATTACGGCTGTTATTACTACTATCAGCTTTTTTAGGTTTTTTTATAGGTATTCTGTTAATTTTACATTTACTTTATTTTTGTTTTATGGTTCTTTTTATTTTTTCACTTTAATGAACGGTATTAGGCAAGCTTTTGCAACAGCGTTAATTATGTTCTTTTTCGATTGGGTTTTGGAAAAGAAGACTATTAGATTTTTGATTGTTGTACTTATTGCGTTTTATATACACAATTCGGCTATAATTTGGTTTGCTATGTATTTTGTTGTAGGCGGCAAACCTTGGAGTAAAAAAATACTGTTATCTTTAGGTGCAATTTTGTTTTTTGTATTTTTTTCTTCTGCGTTTACAGACCTTTTAGACAGTGCATTAGAAGAAACAAATTACGCAGGATACACAGACCAATTTAGTCAAGATGACGGTGTAAACCCCATAAATGTTCTCGTCTCTGCGGTGCCGGTAATATTATCGTTATGGAAGAAAAAAGAAATAGAAGAAAAAGCAACACCTTTCATAAATCTTTGCATTAACGCATCACTTATGGGTTTTGCCGTGTTTTTGTTGGGTGCTGTAACAAGCGGCGTTTTAATAGGCAGAATGATTTACTTTTTTAACATTTTTAATTTTGTGCTTATTCCGTGGATAATTGAAAATGCTTTTGAAGGCAAGGATAAAACCACTATAAAGCTGTTTTGTTATGGAGGATATTCGCTATATTTTTATCTTCTTTCAACGGCACTTACTAAAGAAGAGTATATAAGTATTTTTTTAAATCTCGTTATATAAAATCACACCAAAAAATGCAGAAACTAATTATAGTTTTGCACATTAAAAAACGGGCTGTTATCAGCCCGCTTTGTTTTTTTTAATAACTTTTAGTCTTGCAAACTCTTCCCGTTCTTTTTCCTCTAACGCAGCCGTAATAAATTTAACATCATCCTCAAAACGGGGTATCATAATATTTTTGAGGGCGTTTGCACGTTTTTGAGTTTTTTTGATAGCGTTTGCCAGCCGGTAAACGCTGTTTTCTATTTCGGCTAAATCGGCGGTAAGCATTTTTACCTTTGTAAATTTAACACGGGTTTCGTCCATTTGTGCGTTGGTAGAATACAGCCCATAGTGCAGCTCGGCATTATGCCCTCGGTTTATCGAAATCATCGGGATTTCTACACCCATAATGCTTTTCTAGTCAAGCTCAAGGCTTTTTTCTACAGGGATATTATACGCAACCTCTTCGCTGTAGCCGTGGGTTATGTTTGCAAGCTGGAGTGAAGTGTATGCATCGGTATAGGCATCGTCAATTTGCGCTTGCAATTTGTTTGCACGGTCAATCAGCGACATCATTTCTCGCACTAAAATATTGCGTTTTTTGTCCATTAGCTCGAACCCGACTTTTGACAAAGCCAAGGATTTTTTTACGGCAATTAAGTTGCCTTTTGTGGGTATAGCCTTTGAAGCCATAAAATAACTTCCTTTTTAAAAAGTAGTTTTTTTGCGTTTGAAGTCTAAAACTTATACAAAAGTTTATTCTGCATTGTCGTCTTTATCGGTGCCGGCAGAAAATTCGCTAAGCGAAGCTTCGGGGTTATAGTATTTGTCCAGCAGAGCATCATCAACACGGTCAAGCTCGTTGCGGGGGAGCTGTGAGAGCAGCTTCCAGCCTAAATCGAGGCTTTGCTCGATGGTGCGGTTCTCTCTAAAGCCTTGGTTAATAAAATATTGCTCGAACAGCTTGCCGAAGTTTATAAATTGTTTGTCGGCAGGCGATAATTCTTCCTCGCCGATAACCGAAGCAAGCGAGCGGGCATCCATAACCCTTGCATAGGATGCAAAAAGCTGGTTGGCAAGCGGCTGGTGGTCCTCACGGGTGTAGTCTTTGCCTATGCCGTCTTTCATCAAACGGGATAGCGAGGGCAGAATGTTAACCGGCGGGTATAAGCCCTGCCCCTGCAAACCACGGTCAAGAACAATTTGCCCCTCGGTAATATAGCCTGTTAAGTCGGGCACGGGGTGCGTAATATCGTCGTTGGGCATTGTTAAAATAGGAATTTGCGTAACCGAGCCGCTGTGCCCTTTTATCATTCCGGCACGCTCATACAGCGATGCTAAATCGGAGTATAAATAACCGGGAAAGCCTTTTCTGCCGGGGATTTCTCCCTTACTGGAGCTGAACTCACGCACAGCCTCGGCATAGGATGTCATATCTGTCATGATAACCAAAATGTGCATATCAAGCTCAAACGCAAGATATTCGGCAATTGTCAACGCACAGCGTGGCGTTAAAATCCTCTCGATAATCGGGTCGTTAGCAAGGTTAAGCAGCATAACAACACGCTCTAAAACCCCGCTTTCTTCAAAGCTTTTTCTAAAAAACTCGGCAACGTCGTTTTTTACACCCATAGCGGCAAAAACAACACCAAAGTTATTTTTGTCGGCTCCGCTTATTTTTGCCTGACGCACAATTTGCACCGCAAGCTCGTTATGCTTCATACCCGAGCC
>JAISII010000051.1 GCA_031262125.1 Oscillospiraceae bacterium
TGCTTTTATACGGCGGTGCAATTAACCTTGCAGGGGCGGTAAAAGGCAAAAAGTCGTCCCGCCATGCGGTGTCGGACTGGATGGAGATTGAAAAGCAAAGAGGTATCTCGGTTACATCCTCGGTTATGCAGTTTGAGTACGACGGCTTTTGCATAAATATTTTAGATACGCCGGGGCATCAGGACTTTTCGGAGGACACTTATCGCACACTTATGGCGGCGGACTCGGCGGTTATGGTTATTGACGCCGGTAAGGGCGTAGAGTTGCAAACAAAAAAGTTATTTAAAATTTGCACAATGCGGCACATACCCATAATTACCTTTATAAATAAAATGGACCGAGAGGCTAAAAACCCGTTTGAATTGCTTGAAGATATTGAAAATGTGCTGGGCATACACACTTGCCCGATGAACTGGCCGATTGGCAGCGGCAAGGATTTTAAAGGAGTATATGACCGCAAGAGCCAAACGGTTTTGAGCTTTACGGCAAACAATGGGCAGAAGGAAGTTGCAAAAGCCGAGTACAGCTTAAATTCGCCTGAGCTTAAAGCGGAGATTGGCGAATATTTATACAGCGAATTTTCCGACGAAATTGAACTGCTTGAGGGAGCAGGGGACAGCTTTGATTTAGAAAGTGTGCGTAGCGGTGGGTTAACCCCCGTGTTCTTCGGTTCGGCACTGACCAATTTTGGTGTGGAGCCGTTTTTGCACGAGTTTTTAGAGATTACAACGCCGCCCCTTGCACGAGAGAGCAACGGCGAGGTTATAGCACCGGATTCGGACATATTTTCGGCTTTTTGCTTTAAAATACAGGCGAATATGAACAAAGCACACCGGGACCGAATTGCGTTTTTCCGCATTTGTTCGGGCAAGTTTGATAAAAACAACGAAATTTTCCATACTCAAGGCAACAAAAAACTGAGGCTTTCGCAGCCTCAGCAAATTATGGCACAGGAACGAGAAGTTATAGACGAAGCCTTTGCCGGCGATATTATAGGAGTTTTTGACCCCGGCGTTTTTGCAATTGGAGATACCGTATGCACACCGGGTTCGGGCATAGAATACAAAGGCATACCCACCTTTGCACCCGAGCATTTTGCCGCAGTAAGGCAAAAAGACACGATGAAGCGTAAGCAGTTTGCAAAGGGCACAACCCAAATTGCCCAAGAGGGCGGCATACAAATGTTTCATGAGCCTAACTCGGGGCTGGAGGAAGTAATAGTCGGCGTTGTCGGTTCGCTGCAGTTTGATGTTTTAAAATATCGGCTTGAGAATGAGTATAACGTAGAAATTATTATGAACAATCTGCCGTATAGGTTTATCCGCTGGATTAATAATACGGATTTGAACCCGCAAACTCTGGACTTAGCAAGCGACACAAAAGTTGTGCAAGACTTTAGGGGTAACTTTATGCTGCTGTTTACAAGCGAGTGGAGTATACAATGGGCACTTGACCATAACAAACAGCTGCAGCTCAGTGAGTTTGGCGGTATGTGAGTGCAAGCTTGTGAAGTTTAAACTAATCTTCACCGTTTAGCAACAGCACTACATTTGCCATTTCTTGTGCAGCGGCTTCTTCCAAAAGCGAACCGTAACTGAACAGCATAAACCCGTGCAGCTCTTTTTGCTCTATAATTTTAATTTGCTGCTGCAAAATGTCGTTTTGCCCTTGCCATGTGCCTTCGTCTTTGTCGGTGCCTGCTTTATAGCCCGCAAGCCCTATATACAGCTTTAAGCCCGTGCGTTTGGGCAACTGCAGCCAGTCGTTTAGTGCATCGCCAAAGCTTTTTGCAGGGTTTTCCATACTAAAATAAATTTGCGGGCAAATATAATCGATATAACCGTAATTATTGCACCAAGCCGCAACATCGGCATAAAGCTCTGCGTTGTTTGCCAAATTGCCTTGGGGCGAAACACCAAACATAACCTTTGGCTTTGTATGGTGCACAATGTAGTAGGTGTCGGCTATCAGCATACTTACATTGGCTTTACGCCACGTTGCAAGGTCTAAAGTATCGGCGGAGTTTTGTCGGCTTTCTTTGTAGGCTTTATAGCTGCTTTGGTCAAAGCTTTCGCTTTGGGTCGGGTAAAAATAGTCGTCGTACTGTATTCCGTCAATATCATAATTTTTTACAATTTCTTCCACGCCGCTAATAATCAGTCGGCGTACTTCTTTTTGAGAGGGGTCAAAATAAATTTGGTTTTCCCACTTTATGCCCAAAGCATTGTTTTTAACATAGGGGTTGTTTTCACTCAGCTTGTCGGCAAGGCTTTCGCCCGCAATGCGGTAGGGGTTAAGCCATGCATGTATTTGCATGTCAAGGCTGTGTGCAATTTCACACATAATTTTAAGCGGGTCATAGCCAATCTCGGCACCTTGAGTTTTTGCCACTATATGAGAGCTGGGAAAGTACTTTGATTCATACAAAGCGTCTGCAAAGGGTCGCACCTGCACAATAAGCGTGTTAAAGCCGTACTCCTTTGAGTTCTCGGCTATTTCGGTGAATTTATCGACAAACGCCTGTTGCGAGTAATCGGTTCCCGCCATATCCAGCTCGTAATAAGTTACCCAAACGGCTCGCATATTGTCGCCTGTTGTGCCAATATCAGGGTTAAACACTGTTACAATATCATCGCTTGCAAGTTTGCCTGATTGGCTTGTGCCGTTTGTTTGGTCTGCTTTTTTCATATTCGGCAGCATAAACAATTGCACGGCAATAACAATGCCCAGTGCAACCACCAAGCATATCGAAAATATTAGTATTTTCTTTTTCATAAAGAGGTTTTTCCCGCCTTTCATTAAGCGTATGACTATTGTACGAGTAAAGCATCAAAAAAATTGTAAAAACAGAAAGTATAAAAATGTCGGTAATTATTACATTTGTTGTAGAAACTAAATATTCGGTTGTTAAAGCCGAGACATATTTAAAAAAAGCAAAAAATATAAGCTCACGCTTGCTTGCAACGCTAAAGCAAACCGCAAACGGCATAACCTGCAACGGCGAACTGTTAAAAACGACCGATATGCTCTATGCAGCCGATGCTGTAACCCTTGCCCTGCCCAA
>JAISII010000078.1 GCA_031262125.1 Oscillospiraceae bacterium
AATTATTGTGCAAGTGCGTTTGCAATGTTTTCTATCACATTACCCTCGTAATATTGCTTTGCAAGGCGGATTGCGTTTTTAAAGGTTTTTGCCTTGGCACTGCCGTGCGACTTGAACACAGGCTTTGCCGTGCCCAGTACGGGTGCACCGCCGTATTCGTTATAGTCAAATTCTTTTTTCATTTTTTTAAGCTCGCCATACACAAGCCCTGCGGCAAGCTTGCCCTTAATTCCGCTCATAAACACACTTTTTAGTTTGTTCATCAGCTCCATTGCAACACCCTCGTAGGTTTTTAAAATCAGGTTGCCGGTAAAGCCGTCGCAAACTAAAACATCGCAGGCATTGGCGGGTATATCTCTGCCCTCTATGTTGCCAATAAAGTTAAGCCCGCTGTTTTGCAGCAGCTTGTAGCTGTTTTGCTGCAATTCGCTGCCCTTGTGTTCCTCGGTGCCAACATTCGCCAAGGCAACACGGGGTTTGGCAATGCCCATTACCTTTTCCATATAAACCGAACCCATCAAGCCAAACTGCAACATCATTTCGGGGCGAGTGTCGATATTCGCACCGCTGTCTATAAGCATAAAGCAGCCGCCCATATTTGGCAAAACGGGGGCAAAAGCAGGACGTTTGATGCCTTTTATGCGTTTGCAAATAAGGGTTGCACCAACCACCAACGCACCGCTGTTGCCGGCCGACACAAGTGCATCGCCTTTGCCGTCAGCAAGCATTTGCATTGCAAGCCCCATTGACGAATTTTTCTTGGATTTTACAATCTCGCTTGGGGTTTCGTCCATTGCAATTACCTCGGAGGTATGTACAATTTCGCAGTCGGTTAGGTCAAGTGCATTTTCGGCTGCGACTTTTTTAATAATCTGCTCGTCCCCAACAAAAATCGGGGTTATGCCGTACTCGGCTTTAGCCTCCAGAGTACCTTTTAAAATTTCCAAAGGGGCATTGTCGCCGCCCATAGCATCAACTAAAACTCTCATTAAATTGTAAGTTCCTTTTCTATATTTATAAAAGCTCGGCAAAATCTCTTTGCAAAATTTCTAAGCCTCGCTGTGCTAACGCTTCGGCACGTTGCCGTTTATCTCTTATTTGCTCTTGCAGCATTGGCAAAACACCCAAATTTGCCCCCATTGGCTGAAAGTCTTTTACGAACTCATCGCTTATGTAGCGGCTTAACGCACCCGTCATTGTCTGCGGCGGCAGTGTTACAAGCGGCTGCCCGGCTATAAGCTTATATGCGTTCACCCCTGCCATCAACCCTGATGAAATTGACTCTACATAGCCCTCTACCCCCGTAATTTGCCCTGCAAAAAACAAAGGTATGTCTGCTTTTACTTTATATGACGAGTTTAAAACCCGTGGGGAATCGAGAAAAGTATTGCGGTGCATAACGCCAAAGCGTAAAAATTCGGCGTTTTTAAGTGCCGGTATAAGCCCAAAAACACGTTGCTGCTCGCCAAACTTTAAATTTGTTTGAAAACCCACAAGGTTGAACATTGTGCCTGCGGCATCCTCTTTGCGTAGCTGCAACGCCGCCCAAGGACGATGCCCTGTTTTCGGGTTGACTAAACCCACAGGCTTCATCGGACCAAACCGCATAGTATCCTTGCCCCGTGTTGCCAAAACCTCAATAGGCATACAGCCCTCGTACACCTTGTGGAGTGATTCGTCGGCACTGTGCAAATGTGCCCGCTGTGCAGAAATTATCGCCTCGTAAAATTCCTCATACTCGGCTTTGTTAAGCGGGCAGTTTAAATAATCGGTTTCTCCCCCGTTATCGTACCGTGAGGCATAAAACGCATACTCCATATCTACACTTTCGGCAGATACTATCGGGGCAGCGGCATCGTAAAAATAAAGCGAATTATTAAAGCTTTTGGCAATGCTCTTGCTTAAAGCATCGCTTGTTAGCGGGCCTGTGGCAATTATTGTAACCTCATCGGTCGGTATTTCTTGTATTTCCTCGGCAACCACCGTAATATTAGGATGCTGCATAATTGCATCGGTTACCTTTTGTGCAAACTGCTCACGGTTAACCGCCAATGCACCGCCTGCGGGTACAGAGCATTCATCGGCACAAGTAATCAGCAGCGAGTGCATTAGCCTAAGTTCTTGTTTTAGCATACCGGCTGCACTGGCAATGCGGTTAGCTTTAAGCGAGTTTGAGCACACAAGCTCGGCAAACAGGTTTGAGTTATGTGCCGCACTTTTTTTATTTGGTTTTTGCTCATAAAGCCGCACATTTACGCCACGCCTTGCTAGCTGCCATGCAGCCTCGCACCCGGCAAGCCCTGCACCTATTACATTAACTGTTGGTAATTTGTTATTGTTCATTCTTGCTTTATAAAACCACAGCCCTCGGCTTGGCAAACAAGGGATGGTTTTTTACCTTTTTTTACAAATAAAATTCCGCCGCACTGCGGGCATTTTTCTTTAGAAGGCTGCGTCCACGAGGAGAAATCGCAAGTGGGGTATTTGTTGCAGCCGTAAAAAATTCTGCCTTTTTTTGATTTCTTCTCAATAATTTCTCCGCCGCATTTGGGGCAGGTAACGCCTGTGCCTTTTTCAAACTTTTTAATATTTTTACATTCGGGGTAGCCCGGGCAAGCAATAAATTTGCCGAACCGCCCAGTTTTAACAACCATTTTGCGTCCGCAAAGCTCGCAAACAAAGTCGGTTTCGTCCTCTTTAAGCTTTATTTTTTGCCCTTCCATTTCTTGCTTAGCCGCTGCCAATGTTTTGCTGTAATCACCGTAAAAATCGCTTAGCACCTTAACCCATTCAATTTCGCCTTTTTCTATGGTATCCAGCTCTTCCTCCATTTTTGCGGTAAACTTTACATTTACAATGTTTTCAAAATGGTCTTTCATCAGCTTGGTTATGGCTTCGCCCAACTCGGTCGGCAGCAAAGCTTTGCCCTCTCGCTTAACGTACTCTCGGGACAAAATTGTAGAAATTGTAGCCGCATAGGTAGAGGGTCGCCCAATGCCGTACTCCTCCAACGCTTTAATAAGCGAAGCCTCATTAAAGCGGGCGGGCGGCTCGGTAAAGTGCTGCTTAGGCAGCAGTTCTTTCAGCTTTAAAACATCACCCTCGGATAGTTTCGGCAATGCTTTGGTTTTTTCTTCTTCAAAATCCTTACCCTCGGTATATATTAACGTAAAGCCGTTAAATTTTACCGAAGAATCGTTTGCTTTAAAAATATAGTCGCCCGCTGCAATGTCAACCGCAGTGGTGTTGTGAACACATTCGGTCATCTGGCTGGCGGCAAAACGCTGCCAAATAAGCTTATAAAGCTTATATTGGTCAGAGGTTAAGCTTGACTTTATAGCATCCGGCTCTAATGATGGCATAGCCGGACGGATTGCCTCGTGCCCGTCTTGCGAGCTTGCCTTGGATTTGAAAATCCGTGGCGATTTGGGCAGATAGTCTGCACCGTATTTGCTTAAAATAAACTCACGCACTTCGTCGATTGCGGTTTGAGAAACACGCAAAGAATCAGTACGCATATAGGTGATTAGACCTGTTGTGCCCATATCGGCAATGTCTATGCCTTCATACAGCTCTTGTGCAACCTTCATTGTGCGTTTAGATTGAAAACCCAGTTTGCGTGAGGCATCTTGCTGCAATGTTGAGGTTATAAAGGGGGCTGAAGAGCGGATTTTTTTTGTGCCGTTTTTAACCTTGGCAACTGTATATTCGCAGCCCTCAAGCTCTGCCAAAACGGTGTCGGCTTGCTGTTTGTTTGCAATTTTAATTTTTTCGGCACCTTTGCTGTGCAGCATTGCCGAAAACGCAGTTTTGCCACCTTTGGGGTAGAGCAAGCTTTCAATGCTCCAATACTCTTCGGGGTTAAATTGGCGGATTTCGTTCTCTCGGTCAACAATCAGCCTGACGGCAACCGACTGCACACGCCCGCCGGAGAGCCCCCTGCGGATTTTTTGCGACAAAAACGGGCTTAGGGTATAGCCCACAATTCTGTCAAGCACACGGCGTGCTTGCTGTGCGTTAACCAAATCAATATCTATCGAGCGTGGGTTTTGCAT
>JAISII010000115.1 GCA_031262125.1 Oscillospiraceae bacterium
GACACCCTAACCGACCAACCCGAACGGGCCCTTGCCGCCGAAATGCTGCGAGAAAAGCTGCTGCGGTGCTTGGATAAAGAAATACCGCACGGCACGGCGGTTGTTATAGAAAAAATGAAGACCCGTGAGCAAGCCCCTATTTTAGATATAGACGCCACAATTTTTTGCGAGCGAACATCGCACAAAGGCATAATAATTGGCAAAGGCGGGCAAATGCTTAAAAAAATAAGCACCTCGGCACGGGTTGATATGGAACGCTTTTTTGACTGCAAGGTTAATTTGCAGGTTTGGGTTAAGGTTAAAGAGGGTTGGCGTAACAGGGATGGGATGCTGAAAAATTTTGGCTTTGACGAAAAGCTTTTTGAGGGGTGAACCACCCCGTCTTTGCTAACGCAAAGCCACCCCTCCACGGAGGGGAATATTTGCACAAACAGTAAACTAAGAGCAAACCACACAGTTAAGTTTTACATATACAAGCCCATCAACCAACCTAAAGTCTCGGCAATGAGGAGAAATTCCCCTCCGAGGAGGGGTGGCTGCTCCCTAAGAAAAAAGTAAATTTTTCTTTTAAAAAAATCTAAAAAAAATAATATAGTTTTAGATTGTACAGAGCAGACGGGGTGGTTTTGAGGCAAAGTAGATAAGGAGAAAAAAGAGTAGTTTTATAAAAATAAAAATTTACTACAATTTTCTACCTATATTCCCGCTGTTTTTTCTTATAATAAACCAAGAGCCTATATTTTAACAGTAATTGGTTTATAAAGAAAAGCAGGAGGGCAAAAAAATGACAAATATTGACCCATGGTCTACGTTTTTCCAAAGCGGAAGTGTGCTTGACTATTTGCGATTTAGGGCATACGAAAACGCTGCCGAAGTGGCTAAATCGGGCGAAAAACCAACGGAGGGCGAAATTGAAGCTGAATACTACGGGCCTGATTATCAAAGAACAGAATTTAGATGAGAACGATAAAATCGTAACAGCTCTAACCAAAGATTACGGCGTTATTAAGGCGTTTGCAAAAAATGCCAAAAACATCCGCAAATCTTTAAGCACCGGGGTTTCGCTGCTTTCTTTTTCCAAACTGGATATTTTTGTGGGGAAAGAAAGCTACATAATTAACGACGCCGGCAGCATTGAGATTTTTTTTGAGCTGCGTAAAGATATTTTTAAAATGGCAATGGCTCAGTATTTTTGCGAGCTTGCAGGTGCACTTTGCCCTACCGACGCCCCTGCAAACGAGCAGTTGAGCATAATTTTAAACGCACTGCATTTGCTGTGCAAAACCGACAAAACCCCCCTGTTAATAAAACCTTGTGTAGAGCTGCGGCTGCTTTGTGCCGCCGGGTATATGCCCGACCTTGTAATGTGCAGCACCTGCGGAGCTTATGAGCAGAAAACAATGCACTTTTTGCCCAAAAGCGGCAAGCTGTGCTGTGCCGAATGTTATAACAAAACCGTTTTTACCCCCGAAGACGGCACACAAAATTACAGCCATGCTAATAAAAAAACTGCCCCAGAGCCGGGAGTAGAAATTGATATGGGCATTGTAACCGCTTTGCGGCATATTACGTTTGTGCCGGCGGCAAAGCTGTTTTCGTTTGAGTTACCGCAAGAGAGCTTGGTACGGCTTAACCAACTTACCGAGCTGTATCTTGCCTATACCGTGCAGCAGGATTTTGTAACTTTAAAGTTTTTAAAAGGGTGTTTGTAAACCTCCCCGACCTTAAAAAATTTAGTTTTATTCTAAATTTATTTTATAAAAAAATTCTTGTACAAACCACCCCGTCAATGCTTACGCATTGCCACCCCTCCCCGGAGGGGAAAATTAGCACATCTAATAGACAGATAGCGAACCACTAAGAGTTCAAATATAAAAATATTCCAACCAGCCCAAAGTCTCTTAAAAGCGGAAATATTCCCCTCCGGGGAGGGGTGGCAATGCGTAAGCATTGACGGGGTGGTTTCTGCGGAAAATTTTATTTTTATTTAAATTAAAATAGAATTTTATTTTTTTAGGTCGGGGTGGTTTGCAAACAAGGGTGGTTTGTATGCAAAATTTCTTAGAAATTTCATTTGACAGTCGGTTATTTTTATGATAATCTTTTTGATGATGAATTTCTGCATTCTGCATTATTATTTATTATTTATAAAAAAGCAAGGAGAATTTTAAAACAAATGAAGACTAAAAAAAGAATACCTTTAATAGCACTGATTTTAGCAATTGCAATTTGTGCAGTGTGCCTTGGCGGGTGCAACAATAACTGGGGGGTAGAAAAAGTGAAAAAAACAACACCAACAACAACTATTGCAGGGCCTGCAAGCACCGAGCTTGTGGCAACAAACTTGATTGAAATTGTGGTTAAAGATTTTGGCAGCATTAAGGTTGAACTTTACAGAGAGGCCGCACCTATAACCGTTGACAATTTTATTAAGCTGATTAACGAAAAATATTTCGACGGCTTAACATTCCACCGCATTATTAAAAACTTTATGATACAGGGCGGGCAAGGTGCAACCGAGCTTACCCCCATAAAGGGCGAGTTTTATTCAAACGGTTGGAACAACCCAATCGAGCATACCCGAGGCACAATTTCCATGGCACGCACCAATATGGTCGATAGTGCCACAAGCCAGTTCTTCATTTGCGACGCAACTTCGCCGCATTTAGATGGTCAATATGCTGCCTTTGGGCGAGTTACCGAGGGCATGGAAGTTGTTGACAGCATTGCAAACACCCCTGTTACCGACAACAACGGCACGGTTGCTGCTGCAAACCAACCCGTTATTGAAACAATTAAGGATATTACAGAGTAATAAACTAAAGCAAAACAACTCGGCCCATGGTCTTGAAAAAAAGACGGTGGGCTGGTTTTTTTACCCTATATAACACTCGCTTTGCCGGTTTTGGACGGCGGGAGGAAATGGGGGAGCTTTTTGCTCCTTTGAAAAAACAATAAAATCTACAAAAAATTAGCAAAACAACAAAAAACCTCTTTTATTTAACGTAAAATTATGGTAAAATAATAGCACTGCCCGTATTGGGTAGCGATTTTTGCAAAAAGGACTGATAATTTGGCAAAGGTTATTGCGGTTGCAAACCAAAAAGGCGGCGTTGGCAAGACCACTTCGGCAGTTAATTTGGCGGCAGCTGTTGGAATGTGCGGAAAAAGAACAATTCTGATAGATGTTGACCCCCAAGGCAACGCCACAAGCGGTGTTGGCGGCGACAAACGCAGTGCAAAAAAGTCGACATACGATATTTTGGTGAGCCGAGAAGACCCTAAAAATTGCATTATGCGTACTAAATTTGCAAATCTTGATTTAATCCCCGCAAGTTTGGATTTGGCGGCGGCAGAAATTGAGATTATCGACCAACCTCACCGAGAAGCAATTTTGAAAAACGCAATTGCCGCAATAAAGCCGGATTATGATTATATTTTTATTGATTGCCCGCCGTCGTTGGGGCTGATTACTACAAATTCGCTGACGGCTGCCGCCACGGTTTTCGTGCCGATTCAGTGCGAATATTATGCGTTGGAGGGCTTGTCGCAGCTTATGAACACGGTGCGACGTATTAAGCGGCAATATAACCCGATGCTGGACATAGAGGGCATTTTGCTGACGATGTATGACGGGCGGTTGAATCTAACACAGCAGGTTGTGGCACAGGTTAAGCAGTTCTTCCCCAAAAAGGTTTTTGCAACGGTAATCCCTCGTGGGGTGCGGATTTCGGAAGCCCCGAGCTATGGGATGCCGGTTATGTATTATGACAGAAACAGCAAGGGTTCGCAGGCTTATATTGACTTAGCACGGGAATTTTTGAACAATAATAAGGCGTAAATTTTGCTGTATTTTAAAAGAAAATAGAGATGTTCTGTGTGAAAAATTTTTAAAATTAACGGCAAAATGTTATACAAAGAAGGAGCAGAAAGATGAAAAAAGGGCTTGGAAAAGGGCTTGATTCGATTTTTTTGGAAAATATAAATGAAGACCAAAACAACACAATAGTGCTGCCCATAACAGAAATTGAACCGAACGCCGACCAACCACGGCGTGAGTTTGATGAGGAACGCTTGCAAGAACTGTCGGCAAGCATTGCAGAGCACGGGTTGCTGCAACCCATTTTGGTTCGTCCTCTGCTTGGCGGAGGGTACGAAATTGTGGCAGGCGAACGTCGCTACCGTGCCGCAAGAATGGCACAACTTACCGAAGTGCCTGTAGTAGTGCGGGATTTATCGGACAGCCAAACAATGGAGCTTGCCCTGATTGAAAACCTGCAAAGAGAAAATTTGAACGCACTGGAAGAGGCACAAGGCTATAAAGCGTTGATTGAACAGTACGGCTTTTCGCAAGAGGAAGTTGCGGCATCGGTGGGGAAATCTCGCCCCGCAGTTGCCAATGCTTTGCGGTTGTTGGCACTGCCTGAGGATATAAAAATTCTGCTGGTAAAAAACAAAATTTCGGCAGGGCACGGCAGAGCTTTGCTGGGGCTGAAAGATATTGCCGCAGCACACGAGCTTGCCGCACTGGTAGAGGAAAAAGAGCTATCGGTAAGGCAAACCGAAAAACTGGTTAAGGAATACAACGAATTTGCTGAAAACGAAGGCAAGTCCCGCAAGAAAAAACCCGAAAAATTAGCAAAAGCTTTTGTAGAAACTCAGCTTGCTTTAACCGAACATTTGGGCAGAAAAGTTAAAATTGTGCCGGCTAAAAATAAAGAGGGCGGTACGCTGCAAATTGAGTTTTATTCGGAAGAGGAATTAAAAGAGCTTGCAAAAGTGTTGGGTAAATACTAATTTGCAATTAGGCAAACGAAAAAGCAAAGGTTAATGTAATTAACACAGCATGCTAATTATATATTACGGCAGAGCAGATACGTAATCAATAAAAAATGGAGAAATTGAGAAATGATTGACATCAAATTTTTGAGAGAGAACCCCGAAATAGTTAGGGAGAATATTAAAAAGAAGTTTAGAGACAGCAAGCTGCCGCTGGTGGACACCGTGCTGGAGCTTGATGTTAAGAGCCGGGAAATTAAAGGGCAGGCAGATGAGCTGCGAGCCAACCGCAATAAGCTAAGCAAGCAAATAGGCGGGTTGATGGCGAAAGGCGAGAGGGAAGAAGCCGAAAAAATTAAGGCAATTGTTGCCGAGCAAGCCGAGCATTTGGCTCAGCTTGAAAAGTGGGAGAGCGACCTTGCGGCACAGGTTACCGAGGCTATGATGCAAATTCCGAATATAATTGACGACGATGTGCCCATTGGCAAAAACGACGAGGACAATGTGCAGGTTACGGTTTATGGCGACCCTGTTGTGCCGGAATTTGAAATCCCCTACCATGCCGAAATAATGGAGAAATTTAACGGACTTGACCTTGACAGTGCACGAAAAGTAGCCGGAAACGGGTTCTATTACCTTATGGGCGACATTGCACGGCTGCATTCGGCGGTTATTTCGTACGCTCGGGATTTTATGATTGACCGTGGGTTTACCTATTGCGTGCCGCCGTTTATGATTCGCAGCGAGGTTGTGTCGGGCGTTATGAGCTTTGCCGAAATGGACTCGATGATGTACAAAATAGAGGGTGAAGATTTATATCTGATTGGCACCAGCGAACACTCGATGATCGGCAAATTTATCGACACGATTATTAAAGAAGACGAGCTTCCCCTTACTCTTACAAGCTATTCGCCCTGTTTTAGAAAAGAAAAGGGTGCTCACGGCATAGAGGAGCGAGGCGTTTACAGGATTCATCAGTTTGAAAAACAAGAGATGATTGTGCTGTGCAAGCCGGAGGAAAGCCGTGAGTGGTTCACAAAGCTTTGGCAAAACACGGTTGACTTGTTCCGCAGTTTAGACATCCCCGTGCGTACTTTGGAGTGCTGCTCGGGAGATTTAGCGGATTTGAAGGTTAAATCTTACGATGTTGAGGCATGGTCGCCCCGCCAAAAGAAGTATTTTGAGGTTGGCAGTTGCTCAAACCTAAGCGACGCACAAGCCCGCCGGCTTAAAATTCGGGTTAACGGCAAAAACGGCAAATATTTTGCCCACACGCTCAACAATACCGTGGTTGCTCCCCCACGAATGTTGATTGCGTTTTTAGAAAATAACCTGCAAGCCGATGGTTCGGTGAAAATCCCCGAGGCTTTGCGGGCTTATATGGGCGGGAAAGAAGTTATTGAGTAGGAAAAAAGAATTTATTAATTATTTTTTATAAAAACAAAAGCTGCCGGGTTTAACACGCCGGCGGCTTTTTGAGTAGAGATGCTATTTTGATGAACAATGAATAATGAAGCCGCACTTCGTGCTAATGAACAATGAACAATACAAATATGCGGCACAGAATTTGCGGTTGCAATTTATATTGTTCATTATTAACAGTTCACTATTCACTTTTCACTGCGGCGAATGCCGTTATGGGGTCCCCGAACGCTTTACGTTTGGGGAGAGGAGCAACCGTCCGTAAAGCGTAGCTTTTTGTGCTTGCACAAAAACAAGCTCAAAAGGACGTGTTGCGACGATGGAGCTGGTGAAGGGACTTGAACCCACGACCTGCTCATTACGAATGAGCTGCTCTACCAACTGAGCTACACCAGCGTATTTAATTGAAAATTGCAAGTGGCAAACTATATTATATCGTATTATGCCGGTTTATAAGTGTCAATAATAAAGTTATAAGTGGCATGCTTTAAATAAACAAAACGGCGAATAAAACGAGCGTTGAAAAAACACCGAATACCAGAGCTGCCGGAATAGTTGTCAAATTTGCAGCAAGCGTGAGTTTTGCAGGGGCAATTCGTCCCTTGCGGGATTTAACAGTACGAATTATGCTGAGAATTGCTCCGGTTAAAGATAATGCACAGGCGGTAAGAACAGATATTATTATGACGTTAATAATTAAATCATAATCAACGGTCATAACTTCCGGCGTTGCATCTATTTGTGTTGATGTGGAAAAAGCTCTGACAAATAAAAGTACACACGAAGCAAAAAGCTCAATGCCACTGACCATCTGCACAACAGAAGAAACAATGATTGCAACAGAACCCCGTTGTTTTCGTGAAATTACAGCGGGAATAAAACCGACTAAACCAACGATAACCATATAAGCAGAGAGCAAGAACCACAAAGCTATAAATAAAAACATAAAGCTTAACATTAACATAATAACAGGAAAAATAGCCAAAAGGTTCACCACACTTAACTTATTATAACAATTGAAAATTAAAATCAACAACGATATTATAGCAAATGCAAAGGGTTTAAGTCAAGCATAAATTTTTGGGCTGAGGCAAAGTATTTTTGCTTGTGTCATAAAGTCTCCCCGCTTCAAGTAGCAAGACGCAAGATACAAGAAGCAAGATTTAGCGGCGTAGCTGCTACTTGCAAAATGTTTCATTTTGCAAAGAGGAGCAACCAACCGTAAGCGTAGTTTTTTGCACAAGGTGCAAAAATAAGCTCAAAAGGGCGTGTTGCGACGAGGAGGTGGCAAGGCGTAGCTCTGACGGAAGGAGAAAAATGGCGGCGTAGTCGCCTCTTGCTTCTTGGCTCTTGTTCCTTGCTTCTTGAAGGACAGGGGGAGAAAAAAGAGCAACAAAAACCCGAGAGCATAAAAACTCTCGGGCTTATTAATGTGTTTTTAGTTTTTTGCTTAAAACTGTTTTGTGTAAAACAGTAATTAAATAACGTGCCAAAGGTCTTTTGCGTACTCTAAAATTGTGCGGTCGGAGCTGAAGAAGCCGGCATTTGCTACGTTACGCAGGCACTTTGTGCCGAACTTAACTCTGTTAGAGAACTCTTGGTTTGCACGAATTTTTGTGTCTACATAATCTGTCCAGTCTCTTAGGAGGAAGTAATGGTCGGCTTTGTGCCAGTTTTTGCCGTCCAAAATTGCCTCATATAGCTCACGGAAGGTGCCTTCGCCGTTGCCGTTGTTGCTGCCGTCGTCAAACGTGCCATCTACAAGTGTGTTTAAAACACGGCGGATATCGGGGTTCTGGTCGAAAATTGTGCGGGGACGATAGTTGCCGCTTTGTTGCAAATCTGCAATTTCTTCAACACGAGCACCGAAGATATATTCGTTCTCTTCACCTGCTTGGCGGCAAATTTCTACGTTTGCACCGTCGTATGTGCCCAGAGTGATTGCACCGTTAACCATAAGCTTCATATTGCCTGTGCCGCTGGCTTCTGTTCCGGCGGTAGAAATCTGTTCAGAAATATCGGCGGCGGTTACAAGCTTTTCGGCATAAGAAACATTATAGTTAGCAACAAAAACAACTTGCAGCTTGTCTTTTGTATCGGGGTCGTTGTTAACTTTGTTTGCAATCTCGTTAATAAGCTTGATGATAGCTTTTGCACGGGCATAGCCGGGAGCAGCCTTTGCACCGAAAATAAAGGTGGTGGGGTTCCATTTTGGCAGACGCCCGTCTTTAATTTTAAAGTAAATATCAATAATCGAGAAAGCGTTAAGCAGCTGACGTTTGTATTCGTGCAGACGCTTAATTTGAATATCGAACATAGATTTGGGGTTGATTTTTACGCCGTCGTGTTTAAGAATGTAAGAGGCAAGCTCTTTTTTCTTTTTGTCTTTAATTTTGTTAAAGGCAGCAACGGTTTCGCCGTTAATTTGGTCGTTAAGTTTAGAGAGCAGGTCAAGGTCGCGCTCCCAGCCTTTGCCAACCTTTTCGGTAAGGAACTCGGCAAGCTCGGGGTTGCACAAGCCCAGCCAGCGACGTTGGGTTATGCCGTTTGTTTTGTTCTGAAAACGCTCGGGGTACAGTGCAAACCATTCTTTCATTACGTCGTATTTTAAAATTTCGGTATGAATCCAAGCAACACCGTTGGTATAGCTGGAAGCATATACCGCCAAGCGTGCCATATGAATTACGCCGTCGAAGTGGTGGTGTGGACCGTAAAATTCAATTATTGTCAGCTTTTTGCGAACTTCGTCCGAAACGCCTAAGCTTGTGTAATCGGCGTGTGCTTTTATACTGATTTTATCAATAATATCATACAGCTCGGGCAGAACATCTTTAAAGAGTTTGATGCTCCATTTTTCAAGAGCTTCGCCCAAAACCGTGTGGTTGGTGTATGCAAAAGTTTTTTGTGCAATTGCAAATGCAGCTTCAAAATCAAGCCCTTCAAGTTGCAGCAATCTAATCAACTCGGGAATAGAGCAAACGGGGTGAGTATCGTTAAGTTGAATTGCTGTTTCTTCTGCAAAATGCGAGAAGTCTATGCCATGCTTTGCTTTGTATTTTTTAAGAATATCTTGCAGCGAAGCTGAGCAGAAGAAATATTGCTGTTTTAAACGAAGAATTTTGCCCTCGTAGGTATTGTCGTTGGGGTAAAGCACACGAGAGATGTTTTCGGCATTGTTGCGGTCTTTAACTGCGTCGTCGTATTTGCCGTTGTTAAAATCGAGGAAATCAAACGGTTCAAGTGCTTCTGCCTGCCACAAACGCAGGGTGTTTATGTTGTTTGTACCATAGCCGATAATAGCCATATCATAAGGAACAGCCTTTACTGTTTGCCCGTTAAAAGAAACTGTAACAGTGTCGGCATCACGGCGAACACACCACGGGTCGCCGAATCTTTCCCAATCGTCGGCAACTTCTACCTGAAAACCCTCTTTAATAAGCTGTTTAAACAAGCCGTATTTATAGCGGATTCCATAGCCGTCCAGCGGAACATTTTGGGTAGCGGCACTATCTAAAAAGCAGGCTGCCAAACGTCCCAAGCCGCCGTTACCGAGGGCTGCATCGTCGATTTCTTCAAATGCGTTGATGTCGATGCCTTTTTTCTTCAGCAGGGTTTTTGTTTCATCCAACAGCCCCAAGCAGTAAAGATTGTTGTAAATCATTCTGCCCATAAGGTACTCTGCCGAGAAATAATAGGCACGGCGTGCCGAAGCATGGCGTTTTTCGCTTTTTTCCCAGTTGTCGGCAATTTCGCCCATAAGTGTTTTGCCCAAAGCATAATGCAGCTCTGCCGGGTT
>JAISII010000140.1 GCA_031262125.1 Oscillospiraceae bacterium
CATTCTTCCTCGTTTTTGTGCTGCCACAATGTTTACATTCCATTGCATTTTCTCCTCTCATGGTTTTCTTTTATTATACCATACATTTTTAGAAAATGCAATAACTATTTACCAATGCCTCCGCGGAGGGGAATTTTTCTGCATTGCCGAGACTCGGGGTTGTTTAGTTGGTTTTTTTGTTTTAATCCTTGTGGTTCGCATTTAGTCTATTGTTTGTGCTAATATTCCCCTCCGGGGAGGGGTGGCTGCTCCCTTAGTAAAAAATTAAATTTATTTTTTATTAAAAATCTAAAAAAATAAAATATTTTTAGATTGAGCAGAGCAGACGGGGTGGTTTTAAATAAATGCTTGTACTCAAATTTATGTGTACAAGCAAAAAAATATGACTGCCCCAAAAAATCGGACAGCCATAAATATTAAATTTTAAATTAAAAATCACAAAAAATTCTATTCAACAGGTTTGCCAATACGCTCATCTGCAATTAGATATGCTAAATATTTTTGCAGCTGAGTTCCGTCTGCTATTGAAAGCCCCGGGTTACCGTCGATATTTGCGGCTATCATACCCCGCTGCGATAACTCATCAATTTTTGCCAAATGCCTTTGCAGCATTGTAACATCCACAATAGATACATAACCGTCGTCGTTAGCATCGCCGAAAATTATCGGCGGAGCTTCAACTGTAGTAGTGGGTGGTTCAGTAACGGTGGTTGGCACAATAGGCACGATGGTTGGCACTTCAGCTATAGTTGTAGGTGTTTGAACAGCAGTTGTCAGTGCAGGAGGTGCTGTTGTCGTAATTACGGGTGTAGTTGTCGTAACTACAGGGACGGTGGTGGTAACAACCGGCACAGTGGTTGGCACAACAGGTGCAGTTGTAGGTACTGCGGGTACAGTTGTCGGTTCTTCGGGCACGGTAGTCGGTTCTTCAACCTCGGGGGGAGGACCGTCAACCTCGGTTGCATAGTTTAGTGCAATCCAGCCGCTTTTGCCACCATAAGTTACATTACCCCATGTGTAGCTGTCTGCATAGGCTTTAAGGGTTACCGTAAGGGTTGTGCCCGTTGGCACTGTAAGCAAAATATCGTGTGTTGTACCCGCACCAGAACGCATATTAACCCCGGCTGTTGTTCGCCATGTTTGGCTGAATGTGCCGCTTTGCTTTGTTGCATAGGTTAGTGCTATATAGCCGATTTTGCCGCTGTAGGTTACTCTGCCCCAAATGTGGTCGCCTGCGGATACTTTATCATTAACTGTTACATTTGTGCCTGTAGGTACAGTAAGCAGAACATCATAATCGGTCCCTGCCCCGGCACGCATATTAACCCCTGCGGTTGTAAGCCAATTTTCGGTTGTTGCCGAGGACGAAGAATACATAGGACGAATGACGCCCCAAATGTTATAGTTGTTGTGAGTTACAAATTTTACGGTGCGGCTGTTTAAGCCTGTGTCGTTGGCGGGCTGCCCGCTATTATAAGCAGGCCAGTTGGCATCTACACTCACAAAGCTTGATGCACTGTTTACCGAGTAAATAATACCAACGTGCCCATATGTACCGCCTGTGTACACAAACACGTCGCCGGGCTGTATTCCGCCGGGAACATCCGCCAGTGCATAGCGGGTAAAGCCACTCGGCACATTATTCCACACATAATCTTTGGCGTTGCCCTGCACAGCCGAGTAGCCGAAGTAATTATAGTACCCACGCACCATATCAACACACTGCGAGCCATAGACACCGTCTTGGTCATAATACGACCCGATTTTAGACACAGCCCACGACAATGCGTCCTCCTGCGTTATAGCGGTTGCGTTAAAGCTGCAAATGCTTATTAACAGCACGCAAGTTAAAATGACGGAAATTAGTTTTTTCATATTTATGACCATTAGCCTTTCAGGCTCACAAAAATATATTAATTACACACAAACTCTGTGAGCCGAAAGCTAATGTGTCATAAATTACGCATCGTGCGTCTGCCGTAGGCAGAACTGCACGGCGAATATAAATTTTTAAGTTTGAATTTTATTCAAACTTAAATCCTTTTTATACAAATATCTTGCAATAAAATGCATTGTTTTTATATATTATAGCAGATTAACAGGTTTGGTGCAAGATAGAAAAATTCCCCCTACGGTTAAAACCGCAGAGGGAATTGTATTTTAAGATTATGTTTATTCCGAACGCAGTGCAATTACAGGGTCTTTTTTTGCTGCCTTGCGTGAGGGGATGATGCCGGCAATTAGGGTTAGCAGCATACTTAAAGCCACCAAAACAGCCGCACTTACAACCGGAAGCGTTGCGTTAACGGCAGTTGTGCCTGCAAAGGCATGAATTATGGCATTGCCCGGCAACAGCAACAGCAGAGTTACCCCCACGCCTATTAGCCCCGATAACAGCCCGACCATAAATGTTTCGGCGTTAAACACCTGCGAAATGTTGCGTTTGGAAGCACCGATTGCACGGAGTATTCCGATTTCTTTTGTACGCTCTAAAACCGAAATATAGGTAATTATGCCAATCATAATTGAAGAAACGATTAGCGAAACCGAAACAAACGCAACCAAAACATAGGCAATTACGTTTATTATTGTGGTAACCGAGGACATCAGCAAACCGACATAATCGGTATAGGTTATATTATCCTCTGCAGGGGCAGATTTGTTATAGTCCTCTATGCAAGCGGTAACGGCATCCTTGTCTTCAAAGCTGTCAACATAAATGCTTACGCCCGAGGGCACGGCTGGGTCTACAAAACCGAACTGTGCCATATTGTCTTTATAGTTGCCGGTAGAAATATAGGCTTTATAAATTTGCAGCAAAACATCGTCTTCGGGGTTTTTAAGGTATTCATCAAGTGCGGCGGCAAGGCTTGCTTCGTCCATTTGCTGCATTTGTGCCAAAACCTGCGGCTGGGTTGCATACAGCTGGTTGAGCATTTGCTTCATTAATGCTGCCTTGTCGGTTATGCCCAAATTGTTCAAAAAGATTTTTGCATCTTCAATTTTTTGGTCGTCGTTGTCCGGTTCAAATGTTAAGCCGTTTAAAACATTAACATCTTGGCTGTTTTGTTGGGCAAGCACAACGGGGCTGGTTTTTGTGTGCTCGATAATATAATCGGTCAACGCACTGGTGTAGCCGATTGTTTTGCTTATGGGAGCAAAAGATGCGTCCTCTTTGAGTTTTATAATAGCGGTAATTTTAAGCTCCTCGCCCTTAGTGTTCACAAGCTCTTTAAGTGCCTCGTTGTCGTCTTTGACGGATTTATAAAAGCCTGTGTTTTCGTCTTTTTCGTAATAATCGCAAGCAGGAACGAACTTAAAGGTATGTTCGCAAATGTCATCATAGCTCCATTTTTCGTCGCTAATATCTATCTTTTCTCCGGCTTCCATCTTTTTATTTATTTCTCTGTAATCCTCCGACGGCAACAACCCTAAGATATAAAGGTCGCCCACGGGGATTTCGTTATTTTCGTTAAGCACCAAAACAAGCTCATTATATTTTTGCGGCCATTGCCCGTAAAGCATATCATAATTATCTGTAACCGTTCTGCTGATAACTTTGCCGTCGGTGCCTTTTAGCATTTGTGTAAAACTGTTAGGCGACACTGCATCGCCAAAGCCGTTGTTTTCGGCGGCACTTAACATTGCCTTTTCCTGCTCGCTCATAAGCGACGTGGCATCGGTGTTTACAAGCTCGCCGTTAGGGTCGTAAGAATATGTGTCAAACTTAACATTGTAAGAATATACAATGCCGTTTTCGCCCAAATATTTTTGAATATCGCTTTTGGGGTTTTCGAGGTATTTTTTAAATTCGGTGAGGTTATTGTCTTTGTACCCGGTAGACACTGCGTTTGCAATTTCCAAATCTGTGTTATCGGAATAAACTGCGTCCAGCTTATGGTCGACAGTTTCGTCGCTCATATCCATACCCACCTGCATAATGCTGTTAAAATCCAGCGAGCGTGCCTCAATCTGGATTGGATACGAAGCCATTGTGTCTTTTTGAATACTCTCGATATACAAATTAACGCCCGTTGAAAGCGAGAGTATGAGTGCAATACCGATAATGCCGATTGAACCGGCAAACGAGGTTAAGAACGTGCGAGCCTTTTTTGTGCGAAGATTGTTAAAGCTTAGTGCAAGTGCCGTAAAAAACGACATTGATGATTTGCCCATGTTTTTGTGCTTGGGCTTTGCAAGCTCGGTTGCTTCAACCTCAAACGGGTCGCTGTCGTCAACAATTTTGCCGTCGTGCAGTTTTATAATTCGGGTTGCATATTGGTCGGCAAGCTCGGAATTATGGGTTACCATTACAACCAAACGGTCTTTGGCAACCTCTTTTAAAAGCTCCATAACCTGCACGCTTGTTTCCGAATCAAGGGCACCAGTGGGTTCGTCGGCTAAAAGAATATCAGGGTCGTTAACCAAAGCACGGGCTATGGCAACACGCTGCATTTGCCCGCCCGACATTTGGTTTGGCTTTTTGTGCAGCTGTTCGCCCAAGCCAACCTGCTCCAGTGCCTCTTTTGCACGTTTGCGGCGTTGCTTGCGGGATATTCCCGAGATTGTCAACGCAAGCTCTACATTGCTTAAAATTGACTGATGCGGTATGAGGTTATAGCTTTGAAAAACAAAGCCGATTGTGTGGTTGCGGTAGGAATCCCAATCTCGGTCTTTATAACGCTTTGTAGATATGTCGTTTATAACAATATCGCCCGAATCGTAGCGGTCTAAGCCCCCTATTATGTTAAGCAATGTTGTTTTGCCCGAGCCGCTTTGCCCCAGCACGGCGACAAATTCGTTGTCCCTCAAATTAAAGGTAACTTTGTTTAGCGCCTGCTGTGTTAGGTTGCCCGTAACATATGTTTTGCAAACTTTTTTTATTTGTAGCATTTTTGTAATTTTCTCCTTGTTTGTTTAGGGTTGGTTTTAGTTTATCTTAACTTTTTTGTTTTTTTAGTTTTTCTATAATTCTAAGGCAGCCGTTCAAGTGCAACAGCTGGTGCCTTGAAAACGGCATTAGCAACAAACCGCAGTAATCCTTCTTGCACCAATAGTCAACAAGCCAAAACGCCGTTTCGTCTGTAGACACAGAGTTTAGCTCAATCAGCCGCTCTCTTACTTGTGGGGTTATTTTCGTTTTGCTTTCTTCAAATGTCATTTTTTCAATTAGCTTTGTGGTTTTTGCAAAAACCTCTTTAACATAATTTTTAAGTTCGTCTATGTTTAAGGATTGCGAAAACCCGACCAGCTGCTCACGGCACAGCTCGTTGCCGGTAGTTGCAATAGGGCTGCCGAGCCTTTTTTGATATTCTCTTTGATAGAAAATTTGCTCTTGCTCTAAAATGAGGGTATTTGAAGTAATATCTTCAATTCGGTTTGTGTGATAAATAAAATAAGCAATAGTTTTATCGTTACGCAGCGGCATAGCCGAATATTCCTCCGCCGTAGCGGTATCAAAAATATAATTATAAATATCCCATATGCTTTTTCTAAACTTAAGCAGGTATTCTTTGCCTTGTTCAAATTCGGCTTTTTTCTTTATGCGGGCTTGAAATTGCTTAAAAAGGTCCGAAATCTCGGCATGGGTTAAAATGCCCATACCTTCCGTTTTAGTTGGCATAAAAGCTCCTTGTTTGGGGTTAATTAGAATTTATTTTGATTTTTTCGTTTTTTAAAAAACTTCTTTAAGCAACAATTTATAAATTATAACACACAATTTTTAAAAATTCCACAGTTTGGACAAAAATACTTATTTTTCCGCAAATAATCGCCTTTTTTCCGTATATCATAATATCACAAGAGCAAAACGCCTCTAAAACATTTGTAAATAATTTAGTGTTTGCGTATTTAAGCTTGGCGTGCCATTGTGGCAGGGTTAAGCATCTGCGTTGCATAAAAACGGAACGATTATTTATTATGTAATCTAAACCCTGTTTTGTTAAAATTATTTGTGTTTTTCGGCACACGCCTTGAGCTGCCCACGCTTCGTTTAGCTTTTAAACGTGATTAGTATTAGTGGAATTTTTATTTTTTAGATTTTAAACTTTTACGGTGCAGCAATCAAAGCTTATAAAAAATGTTCTTGTAAACTTTGCAATTTTCCTATATGAAATCGCGCAAGCAGTCATTTTGTTTTCCTTTTCTCATTTTTTTAATGGAATCGGGCAAAATCTCTTACTTGCCCGATTTCGTACATAATGCATATAATGTGAAAGTGGATTTTATGATTATTAAAAATACAGGTGCAAGCGGAGCATCTAACCCTGCCGACACAGGCACAAAAAACATTGGAGATTTTACAACCACAATGCATAACAAAACCTTTAAAACCTACGGCAAACGTGGCACACGCTACCCCTGCCCCTATTGCCCTGCCGAAAACGAAGAGCAACTTGCAACCTCTGCACTGCAAAGCTTTAAAAACAATGGTGCGGTGGGTTGAAAAGGGTAAAAAGAAAATTTTTCCATATTAGGCTAACACTCCCAAAAAGTCGCAAAAATTGCGGCTTTTTTTGTTGGTTTTTTTGTTGCTTTTTAAGAAAATATATGATATAATACTACATAAATATAATAGAGTATTATGCCTGTTGCAAGCTTAATCGGCATGGTTGCTTTTATTACAAAGAAGAAGTTAATTTTCGGAGGTTTTCTTAAATGAAACACAGCAGGTCTAAAAAATCAATGCAAAACAGCAAATTATTATTGAAAGGTTTGTTAAGCTCGGCGGTGTTCCGCTTGCAAACAGTGTCTAAAAAAACGCTGGCGGTTGTGCTGGCTTGCTGCATGGTTTTAACACTCGTGCCGTTTGTGGCGAATGCGGTTGATAAAATCCAACTCGGTATAGGCGTCTTTAATAATCCGACGATGGATGATTTAGCCAAAACAGAAGACGGCAACAACATCCTTACTATAACACTTGCTCCGGATGAAATGAGTCTGGAAGGCAGAGTTTTGGCCGGAAAGGATGTAAGCCTTCGAATATCGGGAACTTTAGGAGATAACCCGACAGGACCTGCAGCAAACGACCTTGTGATAACCGTAACTTCTGTCGAACTTGTTGGCGATGATGCGGCTGCATATGAGATTTCGGAAGAGCTTAGAGAGTTTGTTGTATTTGCCGCCCAATCGGTTAAAGGCAAAATTGTGCCTAACCTTACCAAAAACATCGACCTAAGTAATGTGCCCAGCAGCAGCACAACCGGCGACGGGTGGACTTTTACTAAAGGCGAAGCTGGTGCGGCAAGCTACTATACAATTTTAGACAAGGCAGACGTAACCATTACGGGTACGATTGCCGACAATACATATGTTAAAGTGGCGGCGGGTACTTCCACCGTTACACTTGAAGATGCAAGCATTACAACAAACCTTGCCAACACCAGTGCTTTTAAGCTTGAAAGCGGAGCAGTGCTGAGCTTGATTTTGGAAGGAACGAACACGCTCGCCGCAGAAAACAACGACTGTGCGGGGCTTGAAGTTCCCGTTGGAGCAGAAGTTACAATTTCCGGCACAGGTACGCTAACGGCACGGGGCGGATATCAAGCCGCAGGAATTGGCGGTGCAAAAGCAAGCTCGGGAACTATTAATATTGAGAGTGGTACTGTTACCGCTTACGGAGGTTCGCGCGGTGCTGGAATCGGCGGTGGTGCCAATGGCAATGGCGGTACTATAATCATAAACGGCGGCACTGTTACCGCTTACGGAGCTACCACCGCTGCCGGAATTGGTGGCGGCGCCGATGGAGATGGCGGTAGCATAAGCATTACCGGCGGTTCTGTTAGTGCAATCGCCAGTGAAACCGCTGCCGGAATCGGCGGCGGTATTATGGGAAATGGCGGAAACGTTAGTATTACGGGCGGTTCTGTTAGTGCAACCGGAGGAGCCTCCGGTAATGTTCGTTTTACCGACGGAATGGATATTGGCAGCGGCGGAAGAGATACAAGAGCTGCAGCTCCCGCCGGCGGAACTTTGGCAGTGTCGGGCGGGGCTGTGCTCACGCTTGGCAAATACGGCACAACTGCCTCTGCCCCGGCAGAAGCCCCCGCAAACGGCAAGATGTTCCGCAACTGCGAAGTTTTGGGTGCAGGTGCGGGCACTTTGGCAGGTATTTATGATAAAGACGGAAATAAAATCCCGCAGCAAACACAATTAATAATCTTAAACCCCGACGACGGCAAGCTGCATTTAGTCAACAAAGACGGCGAAGTAGCCCTGCCCGGCGTGAACTTTACCGGCTCTTACAGCTTTGAAGAAGGTGTGTTGACACTTGAAGATTTCAACGTAACTTCTGAATATTCCAGCAGCCAATCCAGTGCCGTTAATTTTTCGGGAGCTTCGCAAATTATATTTAACGGAAATAACTCAATCACACAAACTCAACACCCCGGATACAGTTTAGCACTAAGAGTTGAATCCGACGTAGTGTTAAGCAGTCAAGACGACGGAACTTTTACCATTACATCCTCAGATTGTGCTTATCAAAGTACCTCTTTTTTAGGTGGGGAAAATACCGTTACTTTAAACTCAGGTACGCTGATTTGCAATGCAGGGAACGCACATTGGAGCTATGGAATTTTCGTAGGTGCATTTGTTTTAAACGGCGGTCGGCTAAAAATTGCAAACGGCAACGGCGTAACAGATGAGTATGGACCGATGCAAACATATCCCGGTATGGTATCTCCCACCCCCTCGTTGGGAGGAATGTTAGCTAATAACTCAATTACAGTCCCTACAACCGGGTATCAAGTACGCACCTCGGCAGCAGGCAGCTTTACCGAAATAACATCTGCAACATATACTGTTGCACAAAACACAAACTACCTTGAAATTGCACCTGCAGCCCCTGCATCCCAAACACAAGGGCTGTTCCTCGATACATCTTCCGGCAAGCTAAAGCTGGGCAGCACAAGCGGTGCAGCAGCCGTGCAGAACGTGGACTACACAGGCGATTATGAATACGAAGACGGCGTTTTAACACTGACAGACTTCCACTACAGCACCTCGGCAAATATTGCACTAACAATACCCTCCGACAGTGCACTTACAGATATTGCATTCAGCGGCGAAAACAGCCTAACAAGCACTTCATCGGCTTTTGCCGGTGCTTCAACTGCCGGATTGTATTATTGGGGCAGCACATCCATTACTTTCGGCAGCCCGGATGACGGTACTCTGACACTGACGGGCGGCTCTTCTTCCGAAGGAACAGACAGCAGCGGTCTTTATCTTGAGGAAGGAATATTAACCTCAGGCACTCTAATATGTATTGCCGGAGACTCAAAAACTTTTAGTGAGGGTTTAGCCGTAATCACCGGTTTCACCGTGTCCGGCGGAACACTAATCTGCCAAAGCGGGGCGGGTAGTAATTCCGGCGCATGCAAAACCGATAGAGGCATCACCGTCCCGGCAAGCGGCTACAGATTTCGTACAGCGGCAAACGGAGATTGGACCAAAATTACTCAAAGTACGCTTGGCGGTAATTCTGGACAATATTTTGCCACGAGTACCCACTACCTTGAAATTACGCCTGCACCGCAAACACAAGGGCTGTTCCTCGACTCGACTTCCGGCAAGCTAAAGCTGGGCGGCACAGACGGCGAGGAAGCCGTTAAGAACGTAAATTATTCAGGCAAGTATGAATACAAAGACGGCGTTTTAACGCTGACGAACTTCAACTACAGCACCTCGGCAGGCACGGCGTTTACTATACCCTCCGACAGTGCACTTACAGACATTGTTTTTAACGGCTCTAACAGCATTAGCTCAACAAAGTCAAGCGGCAGCAGTTCTTATGGTATTAACTCTTCTGTTGCACTTAATTTCGGCAGCGAAAACGACGGCACTTTGGCTTTAAACGGAAGCCCAAGCGTTACCGGTAATTATTGGAACATCGGGCTTTACAGCACAAAAGCTGTAAATTTATCTTCCGGCACATTAATCTGCACAGGCGGCAACGCCACCGGCACAAGCGGTACGAGTACAGGGCTTTATTCATCATCTGCCGCAATAACTATCACCGACGGAACATTGATAACAAAAAGCGGCAATGCCGGATTTGTATCAAGACCTGCGTATAGTTCGTCCGGCATCAAAATCCCCGGCGGCAATTACCAATATCGCTCAGAAGAAGGCGGAGCATATACACCAATCACCTCCACGATAGTTACAGCTTCGTTTAGCGGCACTGCCGGCAAATATTACGAAATTACGCCTGCTCCCCCTGCACCGCAAACCCAAGGCTTGTTCCTTGACTCGACTTCCGGCAAGCTAAAGTTGGGCGGCACAGACGGTGAGGAAGCCGTTAAGAACGTAAATTATTCAGGCAAGTATGAATATAAAGTCGGCGTTTTAACGCTGACAAACTTCCATTTCAGCACTTCGGCAAATACAGCACTCACAATACCCCGTGGCAGTGCGTTGACCGAAATTGCGTACAAGGGTGCCAACAGCATAACAAGCA
>JAISII010000153.1 GCA_031262125.1 Oscillospiraceae bacterium
AAAAAGAACGCCGAGAAGAGAATATTATCGAGGGCAAAGCCCAGCTGGAGGCAATGCTTAAACGCAACGGTATGGCAATTGCCGAGGAAGAACGACAAGAGTTTTTCGGGTTCTATATGCAACGCAACAATTGCAAAACCATAGATGATTTTTATGCGGCAATCGGCTATGGCGGCATAAGCCTTGCAAAGTTAACACAGCCCCTGCGTGATAAATATCACCAAATGTATCAGGCGGCAGCCGCAGAAGCAAAACCAATAACAGATGCAGCAACCGTACGCCGTCATAAAGTCGGCTCGGGCGTTATTGTAGAGAGTATGGACGATTGCCTTGTAAAATTCTCAAAATGCTGCAACCCATTGCCGGGCGATAAAGTAATCGGCTTCATAACCCGTGGGCACGGTGTGTCGGTACACAAGCAAAACTGCACAAATGTACCTGCCGATGTTGAATATTGCGAAGAGCCGGAACGCTGGGTTAATGTTACTTGGGTCGGCGACGAAGTTAAAGAGTCCTTTAACAGCACGCTGGAGATTATAGCGGGCGACCGCACAGGGTTTATTGCCGATGTCAGCTCAATACTCACAAATATGCACATTTTCATTCATTCTATGAACTCACGAGAAATCGAGAATAATCAAGCACAAATTGTTGTTAACATAGAAGTTACGGGTCGAGACCACCTCAAGGCAATTATGGCAAAGCTGGGCAGCGTTAACGGGGTAACTTCTATCAGGAGATTGTAAAAACCAAAACAGGAGCAAAAACACAATGCTGACCATAAAACACCACTTAATAAAACTCTACACCACCAATTGCTTTTTAATAAGCGACGACCAAAGCGGCGAGTTTGCAATTGTCGACCCGGGACGGTGTTCCGAAAGCTTAATAGCCAAGATAGAAGCATACCGCAAAAAAGGCGAGTTTAAGTACATTTTGCTGACCCACGGGCATTTTGACCATATTGGCGGTGTAAGCGATTTAAAAAAGCTGTACCCAAATGCAAAGGTTGCAATATCGATGCAAGATGCCGATTTTTTAAGCGATACAAGCCTAAGCTTGGGGCGTGGCTCGGTGCTTGCACATATGCAGCCCCTAACGCCCGAGGTTACCCTAAACGACGGCGACGTGCTAAAGTTAGGGGAGAGCAAAATCAAATTTATTCACACCCCCGGGCACACCGGCGGCAGCGGCTGCTTTGTTTTTGATAGCACAATCTTAGCAGGCGACACCTTGTTTTATGAAGAAATAGGACGAGTTGATTTGCCAACAGGCAACGGGGAACAAATGTTAAAATCGCTGCAAAAGCTAAAAAACCTCGACGGTGATTACACCGTCTACACCGGGCACGGACCTTTTACAACATTGGAACACGAACGCAAAAACAACCAATACATCTTAAAGAATAAAATAATTTAGTTGGTGAAAACAATGCGTCTTTATATTAATAACCACAGCTTCCATTACGAGTGCGAAAATTTGGTGCGGGTGTTCTTCCCAAATTTAAAAATAACGGTAGAGAGGGAACAAAAAGCCCTGATTGCACCGTATGTTGCCACAACCGTAACTAACAGCGAAATTATCGTTACAGTAAAAATCGATGAGTTTGAGCAAACACTCACCGCTCCTAAGCAAGATTCTGATGCTAAAAACGAGATTGCCATGGCACAGATGATATATAAGCTGCTTTGCAGCCAAAGCGGGGCAGACCAACCGTGGGGCATTCTAACTGGTGTGCGACCAATTAAGCTCATAAAATCGCTTAGGGAAACCTATGGCAACAAAAAAGCGGGCGACTATTTTATAAACTCGCTATATGTTACGCCGCAGCGTACCTCTTTGGCAATGCACACTGAGCGTAACCAGCGTGCTATTGTCGATTCCTCGGGCAACAATTCGTTCAGCCTGTATATTTCCATCCCGTTTTGCCCGGGGCGTTGCAACTACTGCTCGTTTGTTTCGCAATCTATCGAGGCGGCAAAGCACCTTATGTTGCCCTACACCGATTTGCTATGCAAAGAAATTAAAAAAACAGGCAAAATTGCTGCACAATATGGGCTAAAGCTGCAAACAGTTTACATAGGCGGCGGCACACCTACCTCTTTAGAGGATGCCTACCTTGCAAAAATTTTGCAGGCTGTTAACGATAATTTTGATATGGTAGCTTGCCGAGAATTTACCGTAGAGGCAGGCCGCCCGGATACTATTACGCAGGAAAAACTGCAAATTTTGAAAAACGCAGGGGTAGACCGCATAAGTATCAACCCGCAAACCCTAAACGACGAGTTGCTGGAGAAAATCGGGCGTAACCACACCGCACAGCAGTTTTTCGACAGTTATGCTCTTGCAAGGCAAATTGGCTTTAAGGCAATTAATGTCGACCTTATCGCCGGGCTAACCGATGACACTTATGAAAACTTTTGCAGCACATTCGACCAAATTGCAAACCTAAACCCCGAAAATATTACAATACATACACTTTGCCTAAAACGCAGCTCTACCTTGGCAGAAAGCCACCTCCAGCTCCAGCGGGAAAGTGCAGCACTCTGCGGAAAAATGCTGGATTATGCAGCAAAGCAGCTAAAACAAACAAACTATTATCCATACTACCTTTACCGTCAAAGCCGTATGGTCGGCAATTTTGAGAATACGGGCTATTGCCGCCAACGGCACGAGGGTTTGTATAATATTTTTATTATGGACGAAACCCATACCATCCTCTCTTGCGGGGCAGGGGCAGTAACAAAGATTAAAGACCCTAAAACCGGCAACATAGAACGCATATTTAATTTTAAATATCCATATGAATATATTAACCGCTATGCTCAAATGCTGGAACGTAAGGACGAAGCGGCGGAGTTTTTTGAAAAGCTGCAGGCAGAGCAAGGCAACACAAGCGTTTTTGAATAACTTTTTTAAAAAAGATTATTATTGAAGAGGAAGCATTATATGAGTACAATTAAAACCGATACCGGCAGTTCGGCACGCAGTTTTTTAAAGGGTGCCGCAATTTTAAGCCTGAGTATGGTTGCCGTAAAGCTGTGCGGCGTTATTTATAAGGTTGCACTAACCAATCTCTACGGCACTATGGGTTCCGAATTTGCGGCGTTCGGCAGCGGTATTTTCGGTATGACATACGAGCTGTATGTTGTGTTGTTCACGCTTGCTACTGCGGGCTTTCCAATTGCCGTTTCTCGTTTAATTTCCGAAAGCACGGCACAAGGGCGTTATAACGACGTCAGGCGTATTCACAATGTTTCTAAACCGTTCTTTATTATAACGGGGCTTGTTTTTTTTGTAATAATGTTTTTCTCAAGCTTTATTTATGTTAAGCTAATCGAGTCGCCCTATGCACTTTACCCTGTTATGGCACTTTCTCCGCTCACTTTTTTTGGTTGCCTTGTTGCAATTTACCGTGGCTATTTTGAGGGTATGCGTAATATGGCACCTACTGCTGTTTCGGAGGTTATAGAAGCGGCAACAAAGCTTATAATCGGGTTTACAGCGGCATATATTGTAACAAACAACGGCATCGCCGAGTACAACGCAAGCGGCACTGTTTTTGGTATGGTGTTTGCAAACAAAACCGAGGCGTTTAGGACTTTGGTTTCTTACTCGGTAACGGCGGCAATTGCGGGCATAACGCTGGGCAGTGTTTTTTGCTTTTTGTTTTTAATTTTACGTTTTAAATTTGCAAAACCAATCCCGCAAGAATATTACCGCAATTCGGTCGATGCCCGCAGCCGTAAAGAAACATTCACACGCTTGGTTAAAACAGCAGTACCCATCGGGCTTGCGGCACTTGTAATGAGTGTTGCAGGGTTTATAGACCAAATGGTTATTCAAAGAGTTATATATAACACAGCTTTAACCAATCCGCACGAGTTGCTTGCCCAGTTTGGCGGATTGATGGATACCGAAATTAAATTTGACGCCGCAGGGCAGGTTATAGAAAAAGACATTAACATTCACACGTCGCTTGTGGGCTGCTATGGCAATGCACTTACCATAATTCATGTTATAACCGCACTTACGCAGGTTTTTGGCACAAGTGCAATGCCAAACGTAACAAACGCCTTTACCCGTGGCAACAAAGGCGAGCTTAAAAATGCGATAGAAACCGTGCTGAGGCTTACAACAATTGTTACCTTCCCAATGGGTTTGGGTGCATTTGTGCTTGCCGACCCGATTATGAACCTGCTGTTTAACGGTTCGGTGGCAATAATAGGGGCAAATGTGTTGCGTGTGCTGGGCATCTCGGTTATCTTTATCGGTTGCAGCACACCAATGTGCAGTATGCTGCAAGGCATCGGCAAGGTTAGTATGCCGTTAAAGTTGTTTATTGTGGGTATGATAATCAAAGTTATTGTTAATTTCAGCTTTGTTAGCATTGTGCAAATTAACATTGTTGGTGCGGCAACGGGTTCGCTTGTGGCTTATGTAATAATAGATGCCGCTGCAACTTACCAGCTTTGCAAACATTCGGGTGTTATACCAAACTTTTTGGCAACAGTGTTTAAACCGTTATTAGGGGCAATTGTTTGCGGCGTTTCTGCCTATT
>JAISII010000055.1 GCA_031262125.1 Oscillospiraceae bacterium
AGTAACTAATTGTGCAAATTCCTGTGCATTATGCCTAATTAAGTTAAACTTCTTCATTTTAGGCAAAAATGCCGTAAAAATTTATTGATAAAATTTATAAAATTCGCATAAACAAAAATTTCAGAAAGGCTTGAACAAACACTATGAAACAATACGAAGCAAAAAAAATACTTAACATTGCACTTGCCGGGCACAGCGGCAGCGGCAAAACCTCGGTGGCGGAATCTATCCTCTACCTTGCAGGGGTTACCGACCGTTTGGGCAAAATAAGCGACGGCAATACTTCGCTGGATTTTGATCCCGAGGAGATTAGACGCAAGGTTTCGGTTTTAACCGCCGTTGCCCCCGTAGAGTGGAAAAACACTAAAATTAATTTAATCGATACGCCGGGTCTGTTTGACTTTGAAGGCGGTATGCATGAGGGCTTTAGGGCTGCCGATTCGGCTTTGGTTGTTGTTTCGGCAAAGAACGGCATAAACGTAGGCACCGAAAAAGCTGTTAAAGCGGCAACTGCGGCGGGCCTGACAAAAATGTTTTTTGTTAACGGGCTTTGCGATGAGGATGCACGTTTTTACAGGGTTTTTGAATCGTTAAAAGCCACATTCGGACCGTCGGTTTGCCCTGTTATTGTGCCGTATATTGTTGACGGCAAAGCCGACACCTATGTTAATTTGTTTGAATATAAAGCATACAAATACGTCGACGGCAAAGCAACACCAACCGCACTGCCCGATATGGGCGACCGCCTTGAGGGCTTGCGTGTGGCAATTAAAGAAGCCGTAGCCGAAACAAGCGAAGAGCTTATGGAAAAGTTCTTTAACGAAGAGGAATTTACACCGGAAGAGATTATTCTCGGCGTTAGCCAAGGCGTTAAAGACGGCTCGATTATTCCTGTTTTTTGTGGTGATGCCCACAACACCTTTGCTATTGACCAATTTTTAAACAGCCTAACATGGCTTGCCCCCAGTGCGGCAGACAAAGCCGGAGAAATCGGCACCGACCCCAACGGCGACCCTGTAGAAATCTCGGTTAACGAAAACGGTGCAGCGGCGGCAATTATATTTAAAACAGTTGCCGACCCGTTTGTAGGCAAGCTTTCGTACTTTAAGGTTATTTCGGGCAAAATTGCACCCGATGTTCCACTTATTAATATGCGTACAGGCAACAACGAACGCATTACAAAGGTGCTTATTCCAAAAGGCAAAAAGCAAGAGGACGCATCCTATATAGGTGCGGGCGATATTGGTGCAGTGCCAAAGCTGACGGCGGCAAACACGGGCGATACACTATGCTCACCCCTACGCAAGGTTACTTTGGAGCCGGTTATTTACCCCTTGCCCACATACTCGCTTGCAATTTACCCCAAAACAAAGGGCGACGAAGAAAAGGTAGCCCAAGGCATCTATCGACTTATGGAAGAAGACCCGACAATCAAATTTGCCCAAAATTCCGAAACGCACGAAATGGTAGTTTCGGGTATGGGCGAGCAGCATTTGGATGTTGTTGTGTCTAAACTCAAAAATAAATTTAATGTAGAGGTTATGCTGCAAAAACCAAAAGTACCCTACCGTGAGGCTATTCGCAAAACTGTGCAGGTTCAAGGGCGGCACAAAAAGCAATCAGGCGGGCACGGGCAGTTTGGCGATGTTTGGATTAAATTCGAGCCCTGCGATTCGGACGGTTTGGAATTCTGCGAAACCGTTGTCGGCGGCTCTGTTCCCAAAGGGTTCTTCCCTGCGGTAGAAAAGGGCTTGCGTGATTCTATTAAAAAAGGTCCGCTTGCAGGTTACCCCGTTGTTGGTCTAAAAGCAACTTTGTACGACGGCTCTTACCACCCGGTGGATTCTTCTGAAATGTCGTTTAAAATGGCGGCAGGCATTGCCTATAAAACAGGTATGCCGCAAGCAAACCCAACATTGCTTGAGCCGATAGGCTTGCTTAAAGCAAACGTGCCCGACAGCAATATGGGCGACGTTATGGGCGAGGTTAACAAACGCCGTGGTCGCATTTTGGGTATGAACCCCGGAGAGAGTGGAATGCAGATTGTAGAGGCAGAAGTGCCGATGGCAGAAATGCACGATTTTGCAATTTATATAAGGCAAATAAGCCAAGGTCGTGGCAACTTTACCTTCGAGTTTGAACGCTATGAGGATGCCCCCGGCAACGTAGCCCAAAAAGTTATAGAGGCACGCAAAGCCGAGCTGAGCGAAGAGTAAAGCCTTGCAAAAATATATATAATTAAAAAAACAGCCTTGCTGCCGTAATTGTGCAGCAGGGCTGTTGTTTTTAAAATAGTGGTGTTATTAAAATTTATAAACCGGCAAAAAATGTATTCTCCCCACCTTTTAAAAAAGCAGGGAGAATACAATGAAAGTAAGGTTATGAAAAAAAACAGTAAAAATCAAAATTTATCAATAAAAGCGGGCCACTGAGGTATGATTGAATAAACAAGCACCAAAGCAATGCAAATTACGCCCAGAATAAAAACAATAACAGCAATAGCAGCAGTTTGGTTAAGCACCTTTTGCTTGATGTTTTCGGAGCCTTTGCGGATAATGGACAAAGCAGCTACAAATGTCATAACAATGCCAATAAGCATCGCAAGCAGGCTGCCCTCGTTAAAAGAGGGGATAAGCGGGGTGAGCAAACCGGTAAAACCAATCAGAATACAAATAATACCCACAAAAAGGTTTGCGGCACCAAAAACCGCAATAAGTTTTTTAGTCATATATACAAACTCCTTAAAAATAATCATTCACACTTATAATGATACAACTTTAAACAGGTTAAAGTCAAGCAAAAACCAAAAAAAACCGAAATTTAGCTTATTGCACAAAACAGAGTGGCAAAATTTGTTAAAACTGCACAAAACAATTTTTTTAACAGCTAATTTGAAAGCATTAAAAAGTGCAAATTTATGCTTTTAAACAACAGTTAAAACATTAGGCATTAACAACGCATACAAAATTGAAAAATAGTGGAACGCACTGCCCATTACCACAAAGATGTGCCAAACCGAATGAAAATACTTTACCTTTTTTATTGCGTAAAAAACAATGCCCAAAGTGTAGAACACGCCGCCTAACAGCAAAAACACAAGCGTTAATGTTGGCACTGCCGCCATTAGCGGCTGTATTGCAAAAATTACAACCCAACCCATTGCCACATAGCACACAACCGAGGGTTTGCGGAACTTTTCAAGGTCGATAGAGTTTAAAATAATGCCGATAACTGCCGCACCCCAAACAACGCCGAACAAAACCCAGCCCAACGTGCCACGCAGCAATGCAAGCGTTATGGGCGTATAGGTGCCCGCAATAAGGAAGAAAATCGTGTTGTGGTCCATTATGCGGAAGAAGGCTTTGGCACGTTTGTTTGTAATCGAGTGATAAAGTGTGCTCATTGTATAAAGCACAATAAGGCTTGCACCATAAACAGCACA
>JAISII010000081.1 GCA_031262125.1 Oscillospiraceae bacterium
CCGCATTCGTGCGGATACTACGGGTCTGTTTCCTTATGCCATTTTTTCATCAGATATAGCCTCCATTATTTGCCTGCTGGTTTGTTCGTTTTGGGGCTTGACTTTTATTAGCAGGTTTAACTGTGGTATAATTTGCGTGTGAACCTTGCGGGTATGAATGACTTATACAAGACTGGCGAATTTCACAAGAACAGCGGCATATTGCCTACGGCAAAGAACACCCGCCACGGCTTTTAGAAACCAGTCTGCACTTTGTTCGCTCTCGCGCACAACCGCCTCCTGTTTTCCCGCCGCCGAAAATTCACCCTGCTATCCGCAGTTTGAATTTCGCGCCGGAAGCCGTGACAGGTGTAACACACTACACTTTTTGCAAAAGTGGTGTGGCAGCCGTTCCCTCTGCACTCCCTAAAAAAGACTTTGCAGCCCTGCGACTTCATTTGAAAATTGCCCCCTTTCTATAAATTTGCGCACAGAAAAAGACCGCCTTCCTTTCAAAAAGCGGTCTTTGGATTTTCTCTGTGCTATGTAATTTGTCAGCCGTTATCTTAGCTGTTTATGTTTTTCTTATCACAAAAGTTTTCATACTGTTGTGCAATGCGTTTGATTCGTTTCAGCACCCCGCTGTGGTTTTGGTATCCCATCTCGGCGGATATTTTTTCATAAGTGAATCCCTGCATTCGCATTTCAAGAATTTTCATATCATTTTCGGCAAGTGTGCTTTTGAATTGCTCCACATATATTTTAGCGACAATATCTTCCTCAACGCTAACGCCCTCGTCCGCAACATTTATCTCGCCGTGTTCGTCTTCATCGTTGCCCGAATAATACTCCTCAAGGCTAACCGTTTCAAAACGAGTCCGCGTGTGATACCACTTTCGGAAGAAGTCAATCTTCTTATTACTGCGGCGGAAATCAAAATCCTCAAAGCAAGGGCATTCGTCCACAATTTCTTGTATAGCCGAAAAATGCTCCCGCATAGAAACACGCTCAACCATATATTTCATAAGTGATTGCGCGGTTTCTTCGGCAAGAAATGGGATTTTGTACCCGATAGGCAGATTATACAGTTCCTCTACAGAATAGCCGATGAGAGCCAATTCATCGAGCCAATAGTGGGTGCAATCGGCAAGCATATACATGGGATAATAGCCGGAGTAGACCTCCTTGTTGCCCTGCCCGATGTGCGGCCACGCCATAAATGCGAGGGCGTTCTGCATGGCTTTGAGAAAAATGTCGTGATTGAGTAGCCCACGCCAGTGGTTGTCAATAATGGCGGCACGAAAATTGCGGGGAATACGGTAAAACTCCCCGCACTGGAACGCCATACTTTCGGGCAGAAAGTAGAAAGCGGGCAGGAGTTTCAGATATTTTACTTTGTATTCTTGTTCCGCCATTTCGCTCCCTCTTTGCTCTCTACATTATTTAACGACATTACACTATGTGTTTTGTTCCTGTTTCCATAAAAATATTTTAGCATAGATTGTGGAAAGGGTCAAGGCTTATAAGAGAGAAAGAAGAAAGTCTACAAAGCGGGAAAGGGTAAGGCAAATATACCCTCCATCTATAGGACAAAAACAAGGGGCAAATCGGAACCTTTTTACGGCGGTTGCGAAAAATATTTTTTTGCGTCGGGTTTGGGTGACAACGAATGCACTCAAAAACGGCATATTTCCTTGATTTATTCACATTTTTCAAGTATAATGTTTGTATGCAAAAAAATGCAGTTTGAGATTATGAACGCCCTGCAACTTCTCGAAAAAACCACTTGACTCTGCCGTTGCGGAAACCTTTATACTATTTCTTGTGAGGGGTGAATCCCCCGCAAAGAAAGGAGAATTTCACACATGAATGAACTAATAAAAATCAGCGAAATGTCCTCAAGATACGACATTTCGGCGCGGACGCTCCGGTACTATGAGGAAATGGGGCTGCTGTCAAGCACAAGGAGCGACGACTACGCCTACCGAATGTACGATGACGAAGCGCTCAAGCGAATTGAACAGATTCTCATTCTACGCAAGCTGAACATCAGCATAAAGGACATCAAGCGGATTTTCGATGCGGCAGGCTCTGAGGTTGTGCTTGAGGTGCTGGGCAAAAAGGTTGACAACATCGACGATGAAGTGGCTCTGCTGAACGAACTCAAAAGCATTGTGCTTGACTTTATCGAACAAATCAAAGCCGCCGACTTCGGAAGCGGCGACGACGTTAAGCGGCTTTATGAAAAGGCAAGCGAGATTGAAACACGGCTCGTCAATGTGGATTATGATGGGAATACAGCGGATACGAATCGGCTTGCTGAGGTAACTGGAAAGCTTGCTAAGATACACCAAACGCAAAACATTAGAATTTATAACTTTCCATCATGCAAAATGGTTTCATCCAGCGATTTCAGTTTTGCGGAGGAAAACAATTCCGGCATGAGATTTCTTGAGTGGTTTAAATCACTTCCGCTATCTTCGCCCTATCCGCAAGATTTTCTCGGACTTGGCAGTAAAGAAAATACCATGTGTTGGATTCGCCTTTATAGCGAGGGTATGTGCGTCCCCGATGAATTTAAGATTATCGACTTCGCAGGCGGATTGTACGCCGTTGTTTGCGATATTGACGAGCAAACGCCGAATGAAACGTGGGAAATCCGTAATGCGTGGCTCGAAGCACACGATTTTGAACGCGACCTATCCCGCCCGGAACTTGGGAACATTATTGCAAGTCCACAGGATACGAAATTGGGATACAGTCAGATGGATTATTGGTATCCTATAAAGCAGAGAAAATAATCATAAAAAAAACCTTGACTTTGACGCGACGTCGCACCTTACAATATATCTCAGAAAGGAGGACAGGCTTTGTCTATTACAACGATAACAGAAGCAACTAAGCTGTTCGGATTAACGACTCGGACGCTCAGATACTACGAGCAAATCGGGCTGATAAAGAGCGAACGCGCGGAAGATTATGCCTACCGCGTCTATTCGGACGACACGCTGAATCGGCTTCGGCAGATAATTGTCCTGCGCAAACTGCGAATCCCGCTGAAAAGTATTTCGGATATTTTGCAAAACGGCGATGCAAGAGCCGCGATTAACGTATTTCTCACGAACATATCCGAAATCGACGCGGAAATCACCGCCCTGTCCACAATTCGGGATATACTCCGGCAGCTCACGCAGCGGCTCGAGGAAAGTGTTCATCTCGGCAAACAGCTTGACTTTTTGTCGGATGACATTGTAGGGATTGTGGATACACTTGCGGTCGTCAAACCAAAAATCAAGGAGGAAGCAAGCATGAGTGAACTAAACCAAGCGAGTGAGAAGCTCGAAAAACTAACAGACCGCGACGTGCGGATTATTTATCTGCCGCCAATGACGGTAGCAAGCGCACATTATATCGGTGAAAACTGCGAAGAAGTCACAGGGAATATGATTAACAAATTTATTGAGGAAACGGATTTACTGAAACAAAAACCCGATGCAAGAATATTCGGATTTAATAATCCAATATCACAGACAGAGCCGGGTAGTCCATCCCACGGCTATGAAACGTGGATAACTATACCCGACGACTTTGATGTGCCGGAGCCGCTCAAAAAGGTACAGTTTTATGGCGGATTATATGCTGTGAATACAATTAACTTTCCCCAATTTGACCATTATCAGCTTTTATGGAAATGGATTGATGAAAACGATAACATTGAACACGCATGGGGAGATATTCGTTGGTCGCCACTTGATGAAAACGGCGACAGGTGCTTAGAAGAACTACTCCCCAATAAGGCGTTCCGCAAAACATACCCCGACAGCGATATGGAAAATTATTTGGATATAATGATACCGATTAAAGAAAAGGCGTAAGGGAGGGTTTGCCATATGTCTATACAAACTCAAGCGGCGTTTTGGCGCAAAAGCGTATGCGATATTTCGCTGCGCCTTGAAGCACATATTAAGCAAACAACCCCAGACAGCGAGGATTTGCTGCGTGGATTGCGAACTTATTCGAATTTGCTCAAGGATATATACTCGCAATACACTCTTTTCGAGGTTTCAAAAGCCGAAAGCGTCATGACTAAAATCGGGGTACTTGCCGACGATTTGGAAAACTACAACACGCTTAGAAACATGACTGAGTGTTTGATGGTGCTTTTCAAATCGGGTGAAGTGATCACGCAGGGAGCGGAATACTCTCTGCGTGTGGATAAGGCTTCTTTCGAAACGCAGTTTAAGAAACCACCCAAGCCTTATTTTGAATGGCTGGAGCATTTCGGATTCGGTATATTGTTTTACAAAAACAGCAATGAGGTTAAAGCATATGCCGGAAGCGACAGCATAGAAATCTTGTATGAAGACTGTCCGCCTTTACTTTATGCCGTGCGGTATGTGGCAGAAAATATAACGGATGAAAAGGGTAAAGACAAGTTAAGCCCTGTTTGGAAAGCGTTCAGCTTTGCGGATTTTGAGGCATTGTACGGGTCGCCGGAAACAGCATTATATGATTTGCCGCAAAATGTTTTAAACTGCGCGGGTAAGAGCAAGGTGTACTTGGAGCAATTCATATCCACATTTGTCGGTGAGGGCAAAGCAGAAATCAATCTGACGTTGCAACCCTATGTCTTTCCCTGTTGGAATGTGATATTCAAACAAGGCAAGCGTAATCTATGTAAATTCGCCGTGAAAGCGGACTGCGTTACTACCTTTATTCCGCTGTCTTATGAAGCCGCGAAATTGGTAGTTGACGAAAGTGCTACATACACAGCGAAGATTCAATACAACATTAAACGGTTCGGATGTGTAGCCTGCGGGAAATGTGCAAACGCCGCAAGCATAACAAAATATGAGGGTTATAACCTTTGTAGGATAGCTTCGGGAGCTTTTGGGACGGAATACCCAATGATTATCAAAATTGATGTTGATACACAATCGGACGCGGAGTCGGTAAGTAGTATTATAAATAAAGTATTGCTCACAAAATAAATACATAAAGTTAGGGCGGGAAGCGTCTGTGCCTCCCGCCCTAAGCGTTTAACCGTAAATTAACTCGTTCCGAATTATTTCATCTACGCTGCTGCGGATATTGTTGACCCGCTGAACCCACAGCATAGGATTTTCAGCTTTCAGCGTTTCCGTCACACCTTCCGCCGCCATCATCTGTCTGATGATTAACTCAGAGCGTTCAAACGCCGCCGTATCAATCTCATACAGATGTTCGGGCAACTTGCCGCTCGTCAGCAAATTGGTGTATAGCACCCGCCTGTGCTTTTTCAGATAATTGAGCCGCCGCAGTCCCCACACCCCGATTTCGTATTCGGGCTGTTCGGGAACGGTAAGGTTCGGAATACGGTAATCGCCTACGACAGAATATGTTCCGCCGTCTTGTTCAAATAAGGATTTCATCATTGTTTCTCCAATCAGTTTAGTATTGCTACAATACCGTGTTCTGACTGCTGTTTCAATTTTTTTGATGATACTTCCTTATTAACCGTTGCCTAATTGTACGGTGTGCTTTTTTGTTGTAAATTTTACTAAAAATTATGCAGTGCAAAATTACTTAAAATAATCTTCAATAGGGCACGGGCCTTCCAGCAATTTTTTGCAAATATACATTGCACCGTCGGGTTTGGTGCCAACCTGCCATTTTACAAGGCTAATTCTGCCTTCCACAATCTCAATAGCCGTTATGCAGCGGGGGTGCACACAGCTGCCGTCATTAAAATAAAGCGGTTGCTTGTCGTTGCTGCCGCAAACATCGGGGAAGTTTGCCCTGTGAGTATGCCCTGCAATCATAATCATTTTGTTTTGTACAAAGTCCATCAGCTCTTTTTCAACAGCCTCTTTTTTTTGCTTGTTTTTGCTGGAGCTTGTTGGGTCTTTAATGCCAAGGCTTTCTAACGGTCGCCACAAATAACGCACCAAAAACCTTGCAAAACGCCAAAGTTCGCAGTTTAACAAATCTGCCTGATGCCCGTGCAGCAAGAATATTTCCCGCCCGGTGTCTTCGTTTTGCAGCACAATTGCCTCCCGTGGGGTAATATCGGGGAAGAGGGGGAAATCTCGGTTAAGCCTGTCGTCGTAAAAGGTTTGCAGGTTTTGTGCCGCCCAAGCCTGTTTGCGTTTTTCCATATCGTGGTTGCCGTATATCATATAGTAACGGTTGTGGGCATAAAATTTGCCAAGCATCCAAAAAATATTTACATAAACTTCTTTAATATCGCTTATCCGCTTGTTCTTCCAAAGCTCGTCGCCGTCGCCCAGTTCAAAAAGTGTGTAACCGTTGTCGTAATATTTTTGCAGTGCGTTAAAATATATGTGCTGGTTTTGAGAGAAATTATCCGCATTGTCGTCAATTCCCCGATGCACATCGCTTAAAAAAACCAGTTTAGAATTATTATTAAAGCCCAGCCGCAAAGCGTTGCTATAGGCTTTTTGTATTTGTTTTGCTCTAATGTCAAACACTCCGATACAGCATAAAAAAATGCTGTTATATTTTAAAAGGCAAAAAGCCCTCCGAATACCATAGTATTCAGAGGGCAGGGGTTTTGTTATAGAATTGGAGTTTTTTACATGACCAGATATTAGAAATCAGATGTTAGAGAGGAGAAGCGGCTACGCCGCTCGCTTTCTCCCCCTGTCGGCGTGGCCGACATCCCCCTCCCGGAGGGGGACTTTTTTTGCTCGCTTTTTTGAGTGTACCCCAAAGCCTCCCTCTTAGAGGGAGGTGGCAAGGCGTTAGCCTTGACGGAAGGAGAAAAAAGAAAATTTCTGCATTCTGCATTATTATTTCTTATTTGCAATATCTTTAAAAACCTCTGCTGCAATAACCAAACCCGCAGCGGCAGGCACAAAAGCATTGCTCGACGGTGTTTGCCGTTTGGTTTGCGGGGCACTTTCTGCAACAGCGGGAGCAATGGGCGAGAGCGGCTGCTCTTTAGAAAACACAACTTTAAGCTTGTCTATACCTCTTTTTTTTAACTCTCGCCGCATTACCCGTGCAACGGGGCAAACGCTTGTTTTATAAATATCGCTAACCAAAAAAGCTGCTGGGTTAAGCTTGTTTGCCGCCCCCATAGAGGAAATTATAGGCACACCGGCAGCGTTTGCACGGCACACAAGTTCCAGCTTTGCGGTTATGGTGTCCACCGCATCAATAATATAATCATAGTCGGCTAAATTAATACTGTCGGCATTTTCGGGCAAATAGAACATTTTGTGTGCAGTAACTTTGGCGTTTGGGTTAATGTCCTCAATACGGCGTTTGCAAACGTCAACTTTATGCTGCCCAAGCGTGCTGTGCAGGGCAATAATCTGTCGGTTAAGGTTCGATGCACAAATAACATCATTGTCAAAAATATCAAAGCTGCCAATGCCGCAGCGTGCCAAAGCTTCTACCACATAGCCGCCAACGCCGCCAACGCCGAAAACGGCAACCTTTGCACTTTGCAGTTTTTTTAAAGCATCTTTCCCGACCTGCATTTCGGTTCGGCAAAATTGTTCATTCATTTCATATTCCTTCTGCGTGTTCGCTGCAATAACCATAGTAGTTTAGAGTTACGGTTTCGGGGGTAAAGCCCGAGTTTGCAATAGAGGAAGAAAGCGTTTCTATGGCATCGTCAAAAATATCGGTAATTTTGCCGCACTGCTTGCAAATACAATGGGCATGGGGCTTAATGTTCCCGTCATAACGCTCCTCGCCGCCAATGCTGCAAACCGAAATTATGCTGCCCTGTTCTTTAAACAGTGCAATATTACGGTACACGGTGCCCAAGCTCAGGTTATTGTAAGAGGGACGCAGTTTTTCATATATCAGCCTTGCACTGGGGTGTTCTCGGCTTTGCAAAAGCTCCGAATATATCGCATGCCGCTGGCTGCTGAATTTTTCTTTTTTCACAATATCCCCTCCCCAAAAAAAGGAAAATAACAAATAAAAGTCGCCGGTGTTTTATATTATTTTAAACTTGCATATATATTATGTAGTAAATTACAAAAAACAGCGAGGTATTGCAAATGTATGTAAAATTAAAAATAAGCAAAGCTATTCAAAGATTGATTGTGTGCTGCTTTATATTATGCTTCGGGCTGCTAATAAGCGGTATGGTAACGGCAAAAATCCCACAAGCACCGGGCGACCCTGCCCCAAAAGAGGAAGGCGTAAAAGTGCCTATACTTATGTATCATTCGTTGCTGAAAGCATCTTCGGCACAGGGGCGGTATACAATTTCGCCCGATTGGCTGGAGTCGGACTTAAAATACATACAAGAAAACGGCTATACAACCATAACCGTAAAAGACCTGACAGATTATGTTTTTAACGACAAGCCCCTGCCGGCAAAGCCCGTTATGCTAACCTTTGACGACGGGCACTATAACAACTATGCTTATGCTTTGCCGTTGCTGAAAAAATATAAAGCAAAGGCAATAATGTCGCCGATTTTAAAAGAAGCCGAAAAATTTTCGGAGTTAGAGGAGAAGGATGAAAACTCGGCGATATACGGCTATTGCTCGTTTGAAGATTTAAAAGAAATGGTAGACAGCGGCTGTTTTGAAATTCAAAACCATTCTTACGATATGCACGGCATACGCAGCGGGCGTTACGGTGCAACGCAGCGAGATTGGGAAAGCGACGCCGATTATCGTGCCGCTTTAATAAAAGACACCCAAACCGCACAGGATTTAATAACCCAAAAAACCGGCACAACGCCGCTTTGCTACACTTACCCCTTGGGTGCAAGGTCTAAAGATACCGAAAGCATACTGCGGGAGCTGGGTTTTAAAGTGTCGCTAAGCTGCACCGAGGTTACAAGTTCGGTCAGCAAAGACCCCGAGAGCTTGTACTTTTTAGG
>JAISII010000139.1 GCA_031262125.1 Oscillospiraceae bacterium
GCCGAGAGACCACAAAACCGTAACAGAAAAGCCAGACGCAAGGTTTGCAGCTTTTGCGTTGATAAGCTTGAAAATATAGATTATAAAGATATTTCTCGTTTGCGTCGCTTTATGAGCGAGCGTGCAAAGATTTTGCCCCGCCGTGTTACCGGCACTTGTGCCGAACACCAACGCAAACTTACCGTTGCAATCAAACGTGCACGCCATTTGGCGTTGCTGCCCTATACTTCGGACTGATTTGCAATTTTAAAATTTTATATTTTAGCTTTAACGCCGGTTTGCAGTTTGTAAGCCGGTTTTTTGTGCATATGTTACAAAAATTCTGTTTTATTTTGTTCACAATGTCAATTGAATTGTTCCTCTTTTTGTGATATGCTGTTACTGGGAAGAAATTCCAGATTTAAATCAAGGAGTTGTTAACAATGAAAAAAGCAAAAGTTATCCTATCAGTTATGCTATCCCTCGTTCTTTGTGCAAGTATATTCATCTTGCCGGTTAACGCGGCTACCTCCTACATTTACGGCGACGTTAACGGCGATGGTGAATTAAAAATAGATGATGCAACCTCTACGCAAAAATATCTTGCCAATATGATAAATTTCACATTACAACAAAGATTAGCGGCAGATATAAACGGTGATGGATATGTTACCATAAGTGATGCCACAGAAATGCAAAAAATCCTCGCTCAGCTTGCAGACACTCCCTCCAAACCCAAATCTACTTATATAACCAAAGGCTCAATTTATTTTAAAGCAACCGGAGCATTCGAAGGAACTAATAACCTCTTTTTCCATATTTACGATACCGGGCTTTCAGGCTCCGCAGCAGAAATTGCCATTCCATGGGGCAGTAATTTGGGAACAGCAGCCGTGCATTTGGGCGACGGTCTTTGGCGATACGATTTAAAAGATTTGATTGAATATACAAAACACGACGATTTTAAAAAAGGTCTTGATACAACCAAAAAATATGGAGTAGTCGTTTGGATGCCGTATGACGCACCTGAAGACGCTGTGCAGACTCACGAACTGATGTTTACAACCGATTGCATAGGCGAAACTATATGTTTAGACGGTGATTCAATTACCTTACCGTTTTATACCCCAAAAACTGTACACGTTGCCCGATGGGAAAAAGAAGCCGAAACAAAATGTTACCCCATCGCCAGTGTATTCGACCCTGATATCAAGATTGACATTGATGGGTTAATTGACAAAAAATATGTTTACACCACCGATATTCATACCCCAATCAACTTCCTTGACCCCGAACCCGCTGAAATCGTCTTTTGATTATTTTGATAAGAATTGTTAACCCTTAACTTTAACCCCCGTTTGCCGTTTGCAAGCGGGGGTTGTGCTTTGCAAAAATAAAATTGACATATTGCCTTTGGCGTTGTATAATTTTAGCATACCGTTTTTTGCAGGCAAAACTAAAACTGCGGCAGCAAAAAGCAAATAACAAAACAAACAAACTATGCACAGAAAGGCATATGGTAAACTTAAATGAACTTTATAAAAAAAGCAAGCATTGTGTTGGCTTTGGCAGCCGTTTTTACATTTTTAGGAGGTTGCGGGGTTTCGCCCGAGCAATTAGGCATTGGCACAACCACCGTGCCGGAGGGTTCTGCCACTGCAAGTGAGGCAACCGCCGACGAAGTTAATGCTGCAAGCTTTAAAAACGACATTACAGGGCTGGAGCAATACCTTAAAGAGCTGGAGTTGTTATCGGGCGATACCACCGAAATGAGTGCGGAGCAAATTGGTGCGGCAAAAGGCTTCCGCTGGAGTTTTAAAAACAAAAACGACTCGCAGGTTACTCTTGAGATTTATGAATATAACCCGCAAAAGCTTAACACTTTGGCAAAGGATATTATAAAACAGGTTAAAAACACAGGCAAGTTTAAGCTCTATAGCCTGCCCGAGGTTGCCGCTACACTGCAAAACGATGACAAATATCTGGTAATTTATAAAGACCCTGCCCTTGACGGCGACGCCCCGTCGGAAGATGCAAAAAAAGCAAAATCCGATTTGATTAACGCAATTGATACTTTTAAAGGCAAATGATTTTGGCTCTTAAAACAAACATATTCGCCCTCGGTTAGTTTTAGCCGAGGGTTTTTGCTGCCGAAAAATTGCAGACCCCTGACATCTACACAAGCTAAAGTTAAAAGCAGTGCATAAAACGGCACAAAAAACCAAAAATACTACTGTACACCTATCGTTATAAGAATTATTACGACAAAAAAAGGAGAACAAAATGAAACTCAAAAAAACAGGCACAATTATTCTTGTGGGTGCTTTAACCGCACTGCTTTTGGCTTTTGGCACAATTACAGCTTTTGCCGTGCCTTCGGGTTGGACGGTTGACCGCAAAGCCTCGGCAGTGTTTGAAAGTGTAGCCCCCGAAAATGCCCCGGATGGACGCAGCGATGTTATAAAACAATCGATAGCAGGAGAAGATTTTAACGATGAACGGGACGAAACCCGTGCCACACGTGGAATTTATGACAACCACCAAGGGTACAAAAAAGACGTTGCCATCAACGGCGATGTTTGGACGGCTACAACATATTTTTATGTTGACCCTGCTGTAAAAAACTCCGAGCAACCAATGAACTCCAGCATTTGGCTGACGGTTGACGATGGGCATTATGATAATTATCTTGTTGTTGCTTTTTTAAATCAGGACCCGAACAGTTTTTATTCCGACACTTCAAGCAACTTTAAAACCGGCTGGTATTATTGGAACGACCTTGCCTTAAAATACGAAAAAATCCCCGGCAGCGACATTTACTCCACAGCAGGCTGGCACAAAATAGAAGTTGCCGCTGCACAAAAAGGTATTGTTGATTATTATATTGACGGCGAGAAGCTTTACAGCCGCAACTATAACAACGATGATTATGGCTATGCAACCGAGTTTGGCAGTGCAGTTTTGCCGCAGTTTAAGCTTGCCACACTCACACTTAACTCATATAACTTTGGCGGCGATTATACTGTTTTTTGGGCAATGCCGCTGGCTGTTGAGGGTGCACCCTATACCACTTCTGCCACAGTTCCGCCTACCACTGCAAAAATCAACTCGCCCAAAACCGGCGTAGACATTTGGCGTGTTTTGCTTGGCATTATAACCATAGCTGCCGCAATTGCAATGGCTGCCTATTGGATTTATCGTGCAGCCAACAAAAGCAAATATAACCGCTACGATTAAAACTTGAATTATGATTTGATAAAACAACACGCAACAAAGCCCTGCGTTTATGCCGCAGGGCTTCTTTCTGTTTAATCTAACTTCTAACCTCTAACCTCTGAAATTATCAAATCCCCGTAAGCAAATCATCAACCTTAGATTTCAGCACCGTACCCACAGGAATGCCGTTCACAACGGCCGTGTAACCCTCGGTTGTGCTGTACAGCTCAATCAAATCGCTTTTGCGGCTATAGCCGTCTTTATAGCTGTATTTTATTGTGCCCGCAAGGGTTTTTGAGCTGTTTTCGGTTTTATAATCGCTGCGTTCAAGCAAGGTCAGTTTTGAATAAAAACTGTCGAAAACGCCTGTTTCCAGCTCTTTGCCGCCAACCTTTGCTGTTGTTTCGCTTCGGGTGGTGGGGTCGCCGTTTTCGTCGGTAACGTCAATAGTTTTGGTAACTGTTACAATGTTCTTTTTTGTGCCGTTTATGTCAATGTCAATTGCCGATACAGCCTCTTTAACAGGCGAAAGCAAATATTTTGACACTAACTTTGCCTCACTTGAAGTTACCCACGGCACCTTGTTTTGAGAAATTTGATAAACCAGCCCCGTTGCCGCCGAGTACAAGTTCACGTTGCCGTCGGCATCGGGTTTTGAGGCACTTAGCTTTACGGTAATGTCGGGGTATTTTGCCTCTGCCGTCGCAAAAGCAGGCTGCAAACCAAGTTGCTCAAGCCGTGAGCCGTTGGGGTTAACATATACAATTTTTGTGCCCAAAAGCCCTCGCAAACCGCCCGCAACAAGGCTGCCCTGCGTAGCATCAACCGGCAAATTGTTGTGGCTTTTCAGCATATAATAATCGGTTTTTGTTGTGTCGGTGTTTTGCACAAGCTCAATTTGTTTTGGGTAGTTTTCGCCGCTCAGGCGGATGTATTCAAACTTGCCGTCATCTTCTGTTGCGGCGGCGGTGTTAATGTTTAAGTCAAACAGCTCGTTTATGCTGTACAAAAAGCTGTCAACTGCGTCCTCTGCCACAAGATAAATTGTAGGGCTTGTGCCAAAGGTTACATATGCTCCGGCAACAGGTGTGCCGTCCTCGGTGTAGCTTGCTACTACATTTTTGTTTGCAGCCCCAAGTGTTATTTTTGCCGTTGTGCCGTCTGCAAACCTTACGGTAACCTCTGCCCGAGGCTTGTCCAGCCCAAAGTTTTCAGCTTGCTCGCCCGTTAGGCTTGCAACCTTTTTAAAATCTAACGCCGCACAATCGTTGGCAATCGCATCGGGCATACCGCTTTGCAGGGCAAAATCTTCATAGCCCTTTAGTGTATATACCGTAGCATCGGTTGCTTCCTCCGCCTCCCCCGTATCGGGGTTTGTGGTTGCAACCTTTGTTTGCTTTGCCTCTATGGTAAAATTGCCTGTTTGGTTGTTAACGTCAATTTCTTTAATATCAATAGGTGTTAACGCAAGCAACGTGCCGTAGCTGTTGTTTTCAATCTCGCCTTTTTCGTGAGTTTTAACCGGAGCTTGGTTCATTCCGTTGTCGTCGGTGGCTACTGTAATATCAGTCCCATAGTCAATTTCGTCGGCGGGGGTACTGTCGCCACCCGTACCGAAGAACACAAGCCACACCAATATTCCGCCAAGCACCAACGCAGCCGCAGCAAAGCCTATTAACAATTTTATGTTTTTCTTCATTTTAGTTGTATTTGCCTTTCTAAAAAGTTTAGCAAAAAATAATTATTTATGCCGCCTTACAAAATATACAACAAGTGCAATTGCAAGCACTGCAAGCGGAATAATCCACATAAATATCAGCCTGACTGCATTGCCCGAAGCGGCATCTACCGTAATATACTCAATAGCGGAAGATTTTGAAGTTATGTCTACCGTTACTGTGTCGCCTTTGCCTGTAAGGGTGTTGCACATATTTAAAAAGTATTCTTTGTTATTGTTCGAGGCATCCTCAAAAGCCGATTGCGAAACGGAATAGTACGAACCCCACGTAATAAGGTGCGACTTAACGCCGTTTTCGTTTTGCTTTATGCCGGCGACGGCAACATTAAGCGGGCTGCCTGCAACATTGCCCTCATAATCAAAACTTTCGGTATCCTCTGCCGTAAACGGTATTACGCCCGACCGCTCCGAAGAAGTCAGCAACGGCTGTGCAAGTGTTTCGTCGGTAATTTCAATCGGCATTGCTTGGTAAACGTCAACGGCAACACCGCTGTTTTTAAGTGTATCTTTAAAAAGTGTGCCGTAATCGGCGGCAAACCTAAAGAATGTCAACGGGTTGCTCTTGGTTTCGTCAAGCTCATAAATATACCCTTCTGTCGGCTTCATCCCCCAGCTTTCGGTCAAGCTTTCAAGGTTCGGCAGTTCCAACGGCTCTGGTGCGGGTATATACAGCAGCGATGTGCCGTAGTTACCGTTATTTTCAAGATAGGTACTCAGCTGCTCTTTGGCTTCTAAAGTAATATCAACCGCCGGCAGGCATATAATCACCAGCTTGCAGCCCTCCGGCAAAGCTTGAGAAGTGCCTAAGGTTACGTCCTCAATTTCGTACCCGCTGTCGGCAAGCAAATTGCGTATGCCTTGGCTGTAGTAGGCTTCCATATCGGTCGAGCCGCCCAAGCCGACTGCAAAGGCAACCTTAACCTTGTTTTTGTCGGTTACGTTTAAAATTGCTTTTGTAACCGACTGCTCAACATTGCTGCCCGTTATGCTTGTGCTGCCTGTGTACGAGTCCTGCTCTATTGTAAAAAAGTCGGCAAACCCTATTGCGGTATAATCCTCGCCGCTTTCCACAATTGCCGCCGGGGTGTTTGTGCTGTCCCAATTAATATTGGGGTAGTTTGTTTGGAAGGTCGGGTTTTCGGTTAAACTAATATACTTAATTTTAATTTTTTCGTTATATTGGTTAAACTGCTTTAAAAGCCGCCAGCACTGCGAATACATCGGGTCGGTAGCGTTTTTAAACAAGTCTTCCTCGGCAAGCACATTAACCGTTACATCATCGCCTACGCCCTTAATATACTCAATCGTGGGGGCTTGCAGCTCATAAATTTGGTTTGCCGTAAGGTCCAAATTTAGTGCGGGGTACCGCTCTGCCAACATTATCATAACCACGTTAAGCAGCACAATAAGTGCAACAAAAACAAGGGTTAAAACCAAAGCCAGCGTACCACGCTTTGCCGCACGGGATTTTAACGCCTTCCCCATTTTTTGCTTTAGCGGTATTTTAGGTTCATCCGAAGTTTTCTTTTTGCTAAAATATCTCATCTAACCGTTTTCCTTTTTTTGATATTTGCTGTTTTAATGCAGCATCCGCACAAAATCAGCCCCATCTTTTTTTATCAAAAATTCTGATTGTAAAAAACAAAAACAATGCAGTAGCACTCAAAAAGAACACTACATCGGCTATGTTAAGCACGCCGGTGGTAAAGCTGTTGTAACGGTTCTCGAACGAAACCCCGTTGATAATACTCTTCAGCCAGTCAAAAGCTACGCTGTCGGCAAGGCGGTTGAACATATAAATTAATATGCCCGCACCCATTCCGGCAATTGCGGCAACCATTTGGCTCTCGGTTAGTGCCGAAATAAATATGTTAATTGCAATCAGTGCAGCCCCATAAAGCAGCAATCCCAGCAGCGTGCAAAAAATTTGTATCCACTGCGGCGTTGCAAAAAACGACAGCACCAAAGCATACACGGCAAAGCAAGCCATGCAAATGCAATAGAGCACATAGGCACCCAAAAACTT
>JAISII010000150.1 GCA_031262125.1 Oscillospiraceae bacterium
AGAAATGCTGTAATATAATATCCGTTGCTGTTGTGGCGTATTTATGTGGGAGCATAGCTCAGCTGGGAGAGCATCTGCCTTACAAGCAGAGGGTCATAGGTTCGAGCCCTATTGTTCCCACCACATTTTGCCTTTTGGCAACACTTTGTAAGTAATTCCGGTTGAGTTCTAACTCTCCGGTTTTACTTAATCTGGCCCGGTAGTTCAGTTGGTTAGAACGCTAGCCTGTCACGCTAGAGGTCGACGGTTCGAGCCCGTTCCGGGTCGCCATTTTCCCTTTTTTTATTTGCACCTGCCTCTGTAGCTCAGTCGGTAGAGCAGAGGACTGAAAATCCTCGTGTCGATGGTTCGATTCCGTCCGGAGGCACCAAATCTTCTTAAACCACCCCGTCAGGGCGTTGCCCTGCCACCCCTCCCCAGAGGGGAATATTAGTGTAAACAATATAATAACTTAAAGCAAATCACCTTTGTTTTCTCCCCCTATCTTACCACTTGCATCTTGTTTCTTGCCTCTTGAAGCAACCTTGCCCATCTAGAAGCTAGATATTCAGGTGCTAGATGACTAGAGAGAAGTTCTTATATTAATCATCGTGTAGCATCTCTCCCCAGCCACCTTGCAAGCTGAAAAAAATTTATTCTTAAATTTAAAATAAAAAAACAAAATTTAGTTTTATTTGCGGATGTAGCTCATCTGGTAGAGCGCCACCTTGCCAAGGTGGAGGTAGCGGGTTCGAGCCCCGTCATCCGCTCCATTTTTTTAACAGGCACTTTGTTTTGCACTTTATTTTGTTAATTCGCTGGTGTAGCTCAGTTGGTAGAGCAGCTGATTTGTAATCAGCAGGTCGGGGGTTCAAGTCCGTCCACCAGCTCCAAATAATTTTACGGCTCAAACCCTTGATTTTACTGGGTTTGAGCCGTTTGTTTTTTTCTGCTGAATTAAATTTTTTTAATTGAAAAAGATAAAATAAAGGCAAAAAACTACATATTAATAGTGGTACTAAAGGTGGTATTAAGGACCACGGCGGTTTTTTATTCAATTTTTTTTCTACCCAACCGTCTATTTCCCTATTTTGCTTGCTACCTCATCGGCAAGTTTGTTAATAAAGTTAGTGCCGATAATGCCGTTTTGGGCATAGCCCCAGCGTTTTAGGCAGGCGTTTGTGTTAGTTTGTGTGCCGCCGCCAAAGCTGCCGTTGTTGTCAAGATTATTTGGCACAAGACCAAACTTTTTGCCCAGCATCATAAGCCTCTTAACGGCAAAAATGCCGTTGTTGTTTTCGCCTTTTTTAAAGCCGGTTTTGTCAAGCACTTTTGCAGCAGGTGCGGGCGTTGCGGCGGTTTTGTAGGTAACTCCAAAGCCTTTGCAAATGCCTTTGCAAATCGCCTCGCCAAAGGTGGTTGTGTTTTTTATGATGTAATCGGCGTAGGTTTTGTTGTCGTGGAACTCGCATTCGCAGTATACGCAAACTGCGGTTGTACCCTCAATTTCTCCCAAAGTACCGCCATAACGGTAAGTGCCGATGTAACGTGCGGTTTTGCTGGGTGCAACTTTTACAAGCTCGTCGTAAATTGGCTTTGCATACTTCATATTCGAGTCTGCAGTGCTGTATACAAACACCTCGCAGCCTTTGCCGCCGCCGGCATTTGTGTGTATTGGCACGTGCAAGTTCGCCTTACAATTGTTGCTTTCGGCGTTGCGTTGATTAACAGTTGCTGCATCGCCTGCTACTTTTACGTCAAAGCCGCAGCGTTTTAGTGCCGCAGCGGCTACTGCTGCAATTTTGCGGCATTGCACCGCCTCGTTTGTGTTGCCCGCAGCATATGTGTTTGCGGTTTGTTTGCTGGGCGACAGATAAATTTTTATTGCCATTTTTGTTGTCCTCGCTTTTTGTTTTTTTTTGGGGTGTTTAAGCCTAAAAAATATGGTTTAAATTAACTTTTTCGGGTTTAGGGGTTGACATTTTAATAAAAAAGAATATAATAATAACAACAGGACCTCCCGCACCTCTCGCTTGTCTTAGGATAAGTGATGTGGCCCAGGGAGGACGTTTTATTTTAGAGGTAAGTTATGCCAATTAAGAAGCCAAAAACCTTTGACGAACAGATTGAAATTTTGCAAAAACGTGGGTGCATCATACCTGATAAAGTATGGGCTAAAAGTGTTTTAGAACAATTGAATTACTATAGACTTTCGGCTTATTTTCTTCCTTTTAAGAAAAAGGATGGTACATATATTAAAGAAACAACCCTTAATAATGTTTATCGTATTTATGAATTTGACAGGAAAATGCGAAACCTTATTCTTCTCGTTGCAGAAGAAATTGAAATATATTTGCGTACACAGTTAGCTTATTATCATTCTATGAAGTACGGTGCAATAGGTTATTTAGACGCTGCAAATTTTTCGACTTCTCACAACCACGAACTTTTCTTGGAAAGTGTTAATGAATTTATCGAAAAGAACAAAACAAAACCTTTCGTAAAACATCATCTGCAAAAACACAACGGGAACTTCCCGCTATGGGTAGCTGTAGAAATGTTCACATTTGGTACTCTATCATATTTTTATGCAGATATGGAATTATCTGACCAAAAGCAATTTGCCTCATACGCATATGCCGCAAATTATGATAAATTGGGTAGTTGGTTTAAGTGTGCCAATCTAATCCGAAACTCCTGTGCCCATTACTCACGCTTATATAATTCGGTTTTTCCTTTTGTTCCTAAAACACCTCTTGGATTTAAATATACTCTTAACCGTAAACTTTTTGATTATATTTTAGTGCTTAAATTTTTGTCTGTAGACATAAATAAATGGAAAACCTTCGTTACCAATCTTAATGCGTTGGTTTATGAATATAATGATGTTATAGTGTTAAGCTGCATAGGTTTTCCTGTTAATTGGGAAGAAATTCTTTTGTTGCCCCAAAGCTTCTATACGGTTACTAATAAAAAAGCCTAACTTTCTGCCCGCTTTTAAAACGGGCAGAATTTTTCTTTTAAGCGTCGGTTTAATTGCCTTCCGTCCTATCATCAACCGTTTGTTTAAGCTTGCCGATGATTTTTGTTAAAAAACCGGGTAGCGGCACGCCGATAACTGCTAAATTTTCTAAAATCGAAATCAGCTCGTTAATAATC
>JAISII010000151.1 GCA_031262125.1 Oscillospiraceae bacterium
GATTATTAACGAGCTGATTTCGATTTTAGAAAATTTAGCAGTTATCGGCGTGCCGCTACCCGGTTTTTTAACAAAAATCATCGGCAAGCTTAAACAAACGGTTGATGATAGGACGGAAGATTCGGGTAACATTCTATAAATATTTTTAATAAAATGTTAAAAAACAAATTTTCCGCACAATAGACTTTTGGCACAAAACCACCCCGTCTGCTCTGCACAATCTAAAAATATTTTTATTTTTTTAGATTTTTAATAAAAAATAATATTATTTTTTACTTAGGGAGCAGCCACCCCTCCACGGAGGGGAATATTAGTGTATTCAATAGGCCAAAAGCAAACACACAGATATATTATAAAAAAACCAGCCTCCCAATCCAAAGCCTCGGCAATGCAGAAAAATTCCCCTCCGTGGAGGGGTGGCAAGGCGACAGCCTTGACGGGGTGGTTTGAGTGAAAAATTTTTATTTTTTATTAAATTTAAATAGAATTTAAATTTTTGGCTCGGGGTGGTTTCTTGCAAAATGAAACATTTTGCAAGTAGCGGCTTCGCCGCTATATCTAACCTCTAACATCTGATTTCTAACCTCTGGTGTGGGTGGTTTGCACAAAGAAATTTAACCAAAAACAAAAAGCGAGGACAACAAAAATGGCAATAAAAATTTATCTGTCGCCCAGCAAACAAACCGCAAACGAATATGCTGCGGGCAACACAAACGAAGCGGTGCAATGCCGCAAAATTGCAGCAGCCGCCGAAGCGGCACTAAAACGCTGCGGCTTTGACGTAAAAGTAGCAGGCGATGCCGCAACTGTTAATCAACGCAACGCCGAGAGCAACAATTGGAAGGCGAACTTGCACGTGCCGATACACACAAATGCCGGCGGCGGCAAAGGCTGCGAGGTGTTCGTGTACAGCACCGCAGACTCGAATATGAAGTATGCAAAACCAATTTACGACGAGCTTGTAAAAGTTGCACCCAGCAAAACCGCACGTTACATCGGTCCGTACCGTTATGGCGGTACTTTGGGAGAAATTGAGGGTACAACCGCAGTTTGCGTGTACTGCGAATGCGAGTTCCACGACAACAAAACCTACGCCGATTACATCATAAAAAACACAACCACCTTTGGCGAGGCAATTTGCAAAGGCATTTGCAAAGGCTTTGGAGTTACCTACAAAACCGCCGCAACGCCCGTACCTGCTGTAAAAGTGCTTGACAGCAACGGCTTTAAAAAAGGCGAAAACAGCAACGGCATTTTTGCCGTTAAGCGGCTTATGATGCTTGGCAAAAAGTTTGGTCTTGTGCCAAATAATCTTGACAACAACGGCAGCTTTGGCGGCGGCACACAAACTAACACAAATGCCTGCCTAAAACGCTGGGGCTATGCCCAAAACGGCATTATCGGCACTAACTTTATTAACAAACTTGCCGATGAGGTAGCAAGCAAAATAGGGAAATAGACGGTTGGGTAGAAAAATGCGGACGGCGTACGCCGTCCGCATGGAGCAGGTGATGGGAATCGAACCCACAACCTCAGCTTGGGAAGCTGATGTTTTACCACTAAACTACACCTGCATATATAAATTTTTTAGATTTGCAACATTTAAAGCATACTTATTATAATTGTATGCGGTTATTTTGTCAAGCCCGTTTGCCTATGAGAAAATAAATTTTGAATTTTTTATTTTTAAAATTATAAATAAATCGGATATTAGCTATTGATTTTTTGCGAAAAATGTTATATAATAATGACTGTTGTTCGGCAAGACTCAAACAAACAACCTTTTAGTTATTATGATATGCAGAGATGTCCGAGCTGGCCGAAGGAGCATGATTGGAAATCATGTGTACGGTTACCACCGTACCTGGGGTTCGAATCCCCATCTCTGCGCCAAAAATTGCCGCCTTATGGGCGGCAATTTTTGTATTTATCACTTTTACTGATAATCCACTACGTGGACCCAGCTTTCTAAAAATTCACGTTCGTTTTCGTTGCCTTTTACAAGCTGAGATGCTGCAACAATCGGCAGCCATTGCTGAACATACTGCTTGGCGGTGTCGCTCTTTTGGCAAAAAGCGTCCATATACATTTCGGCAATGTCGTGCTTGCCCTCCAGCTTAAACAGCAAGTATGTGCGCGCTGCGTCGGCACTGGCATTGCCCTGTGTGGCGTGTGCCCAGTCGATAATAAACGGAGTGCCGTCGTCTGTGATGATTATATTGCTGGGGTTATAGTCGCCGTGCAAAACCTTGCGGTGCTTTGGCATACTGCCCAAACGTGTGTGCAGGTCATACCTTGCGGTGGCGTCCAGCCCGCTTTCGCTGATTTTGCGGTGCATTTTGTCTTTATGCAGGGTTAAAAGCGGCGAGGATTTCTCGTGGATTTGCAGCTGAAGCGTTACAAACAACTCCATATACTCGCTAAGCTTATCGGGGTTTTCGTCCATAAGCTGTGCAAGGGTTTTGCCCTGTATATATTTGGTGGCAATTGCCCATTTGCTGCCCAGCTTGCTAACCTCTACCAGTGCGGGGATATTAAGCCCTGTTTCTTCAACTCTGGCTTGGTTAAGGGCTTCGTTTAAAATGTTTGCTTTAGAATAATCTTCGTTAAACACTTTTACCGCCAAATCGTCATAATGATAAATAACCTTTGCGGGGCGTGTGCCGATAATTTCGTTTTTTTCTAAATTGTTCACAGTAGTATTCCTCCTTTTATCGGCTTATTTGCCGTAGTAAGCATCAAGATACATTTGTTTAATCTCGCTCATAAGCGGGTAGCGTGGGTTTGCACCTGTGCATTGGTCGTCAAAAGCCTGCTCTGTCATTTCGTCCAGAGTTTTCATAAAGTCTTCTTCTGCTACACCGTAATCTTTAAAGCCGGGCTTTATGCCGACTGTGTTTGTTAGCTCTTTAACTTTGGCAATCAGGTTTGCAACCTTTTCGTCATCAGTGTGCCCGCCTAAGCCCAAAAAGTCTGACATTTCGGCGTAGCGTTCTTTTGCATGAGGATACGCATACTGCGAGAATGTACCCATTTTTACGGGGACATCGGTTGAGTTGTATGCAATTACATACGGCAGCAAAATGCCGTTTGCAACACCGTGCGGCAAGTGATGATATGCACCCACTTTGTGTGCCATAGAGTGGCACACACCCAAAAACGCATTTGCAAAAGCAACGCCTGCCATTGTGGCGGCGTTCGCCATTTTTTCACGAGCGTTAATATCCGAGCCGTCCTGCATTGCAAGGGGCAGATATTTAAAAATGTTTTTTGTTGCGGCAAGTGCATAACCATCGGTAAAATCGGTAGCCATAACAGACGCATACGCTTCTAAGCAGTGGCTTAATGCATCAACACCGCTGGCGGCTGTTAAGCCCTTTGGCATAGACATCATTAAGTCAACATCCACAATTGCCATATCGGGCATCAGCTCATAGTCGGCAAGGGGGTATTTTATGCCGTTTTCTTCATCGGTAATAACCGCAAAGGGCGTAACCTCGGAACCTGTACCGGCAGAGGTCGGCACAGCAATAAAGTATGCTTTTTCGCCCAGTTTGGGGAAGTCGTAAATACGCTTGCGAATGTCTATAAACCGCATTGCCATATCGGCAAAGTCGGCTTCGGGGTGTTCGTACAGCACCCACATAATTTTGGCAGCATCCATAGCACTGCCGCCGCCAACTGCAATAATGCAATCGGGGTTAAAATCGAGCATTGCTTTTGCACCTTGCTTTGCACTGCCCAAGGTCGGGTCGGGTGCAACGTCAAAAAATGTTGTATGCACAATGCCCATTGCATTAAGCTTATCGGTAATGCTTTTGGTGTAACCGTTTTCAAAAAGGAATTTATCGGTAACAATAAACACACGCTCTTTGTGCAACACATTTTTTAGCTCATCCAACGCAATAGCTAACGAGCCCTTTTTAAAGTAAATTTTCTCCGGAACCTGCAACCAAAGCATATTTTCCCTCCTCTTTGCAACGGTTTTATAATTAAGCAAATGTTTAACTCCCACATTCTCCGACACCGAGTTCCCGCCCCACGAGCCGCAGCCCAAAGTTAGCGACGGTCGCAATTTAAAGTTATATAAATCGCCAATGCCGCCGTGAGAGGATGGTGTGTTAACCAAAATGCGGCAGGTTTTCATACGGCTGTAATATTCGTGCAATTTTTCGGTCTGTGTTTTTTCGTTAATATAAAGCGAAGCCGTATGCCCATACCCCCCGTCGGAGATTAGCTTTTCAGCTTTGTTAAGTGCATCAGCAAAATCAGATGCCCTGTACATTGCCAAAACGGGCGACAGCTTTTCGTGGGCGAACTCTTCACTAAGCTCTACGCTTTCTACCTCACCCAAAAGGATTTTTGCGGTTATGGGTACTTCCACTCCCGAAAGCTGTGCGATTTTGTGTGCGGGCTGCCCGACAATTTTTGAGTTAAGCATACCGTTTATTATAATTGTTTTGCGTACCTTGTCGGTTTCTTCGCCTTTAAGCACATAGCAGCCACGGCGTTCAAACTCGGCTTTTGCTGCATCATAAACATCATCCAAAATTATAACTGACTGCTCGGAAGCACAAATCATACCATTATCGAATGTTTTTGAGTGAATTATTGAGTTAACAGCCAAAATAACATCGGCGGTAGAATCTATTATTGCCGGGGTATTGCCGGCACCAACACCTATAGCAGGTTTGCCGGAAGAATATGCAGCCGTAACCATGCCGGGTCCGCCGGTTGCCAAAATCAGGTCGGCTTCTTTCATAATCGTATTGGTCATCAGCAACGACGGCACGTCTATCCACGCAATAATGCCCTCGGGTGCACCTGCTGCAACCGCTGCCTCCAGCACTATTTTTGCAGCCGCAATTGTGCAGTTTTTGGCACGGGGGTGCGGGCTTATTACAATGCCGTTGCGGGTTTTAAGTGCTATCAGCGTTTTAAAAATTGCGGTCGAGGTAGGGTTTGTGGTTGGTATAACAGCCGCAATAACGCCCACCGGCTCGGCAACCGTAACAGTGCCGAAAGCTTCGTCTTCTTCAATTATTCCGCAGGTTTTTGTGTTGCGGTATGCGTTGTAGATATATTCGGAAGCAAAGTGGTTTTTTATTACTTTGTCTTCTACTATCCCCATACCTGTTTCTTCAACCGCTTGCTTTGCAAGGTCAATGCGATGCTTGTTGGCTGCGGTTGCCGCTGCGGCAAATATTTTGTCCACCTGCTCTTGCGAGTATGTCGAGAACTGATTTTGTGCCTCTTTAACTCTTTTTATTGCAAGCTCCAGTGCATTTACATTGTCTACAATTGCGTACTCTTTGCTCATAGTTTAACCTGTCTTTCCGGCTTGCAAAAATAACTTTATTTTAGCATTTGCCCTGCAAGCCTAAAGCAATGCTTTATATTTTTAGCCTAAATAAAAGCTTTATAAAAAAATAAATAACCCTGCTATAATGCCAATGCCCAGCGAAACAACAACGTCCCGCACATAGTGCATACCAGAAATCACCCGCATTGCGGCAAGCAAAAGTGTTAGCAGAAAAAACACTATGCCCAAAACCCAAACCGCACTTACCGATAAAATCACCATAGAAATTACCGATGCACAGGCAATGTGGCGTGAGGGGAAGCTTTCGCCATGCTTTTTGCGTGCCAGCAATGGTTTAAAGTTAAATTCCTCATAAGGGCGTTTGCTGTCGCTTACTTTTCGCAAAATTGTAACCGACACAACAACAACCAACGGAACAATTGTAATTTTAACCAAAGTGCCTATATACTTAAAATAGTCTATGCTGTTTTGCTGCTGATTATAGCTTAAAAAAATAGCAATTATTAAACTAAACAGCAAAAAGCCATATGCCAGCACAAACATACCCGGCAAAACCTTGCTTAAAAACCTAAACCACCTAAGTGCGGTTTTGTGAGTATGAAACCATTTTATATATTTTTTGTATTTATTTTCGCTCAAGATAATTCACCGGCTTTTCTTTTTTCTCGCTTTCTCCCCCTGTCGGCTTACGCCGACTTTCCCCCTCCCGGAGGGGGACTTTTTTAGTGTGCCCAAAAGCCTCCCACACCAGATGTCAGAAATCAGATGTTAGAGGTTAGATATAGCGGCGTAGCCGCCACTTGCAAAATGTTTCATTTTGCAAAGAGGAGCAACCAACCGTAAAGCGTAGCTT
>JAISII010000184.1 GCA_031262125.1 Oscillospiraceae bacterium
ATGTGCAATATTGCACGCACAATTCGATGAAATTTGCATAATTTTACCTTTTATTTTAACTCTATCAATTATACACAAACGCAGCGTTAGTGTCAACTCAAATTTGCTATTTTGTTTTAATTTTTACTTAAAAACCGCTAAAATTTAACGTGCTTTAAAATAAAAACCATAATTTTGCACACAAAACGCCCTGCTAAAGGTTTTAAAAAACACAAGCAGGGCGGTGGTTTTTTTATTAGTTTTTTGATTTTTGCAAACAGTTTAGTATAAATAGGCACGTTCGCCAACTAAGGTGTTTTTTGTCAGCTTAGCCAAATATTTTTGTATCTCTGTTGCGTCTGCAATGTCAACACTACCGTCATAGACAGCATTAGCTAAAATTTGTTCGGTCTCATCCAACTCTTCTATTTTTGCTAAGTGTTTTTGTATTGCGGTTACGTCCGCAACGGTAATTTTTTTGTCGCCATTAACATCGCCGTAATAATCCCATTCGCTTCCTACGGTAGATAAATCTATAAGCACAAAAGTATTTGAAAAATCCCTTGTTTTAAAAATAATATTCTCGTTCTCTTCATCTAATGTAAATGGAATTTCTGTTCCCCAATTATTATATCTGCTATACAAACCTAAGTTCTCAACATCAACTCCGTCCAAAACAGGCACCATTACCGTTACAGGTTCATCAAGCCTCACCGTATCATAATTTATTTTCAAAGCAATTTGATAAGCTGAATATGCCAGCGTCCCCCAGCGATCCTCAATGCTATCAAACAGCCCTTCATGTTCCCAACTATAATCCCTGTCTTTCACTATTAACCTAACATCTACTCTTGTGTTTTCAGGCAAAATGCCTGCTTCGTCTATAATTGTTATTCCGCTGGTTTCGTCAGTTAGCGGTGTAGTTTCTTCAAGCAAAACATACGGAATATTTTCGGATAAGGCAAACATCTCTGCAGCCGAACCCTCATAGCAATAAATAGTAACCGGAATATCATCAACTAACGCATTGTCAAATATATCAGTTACACTTCTCGGAATAGTTATACTTTGCAAGCTTGTGCAATTATTAAATGCATATTCACCAATACCAATTGCACCCTCGGGTATTACAATACTTTGCAAACTTGTGCAATCCCAAAAAGCATCACTTCCTATATATTTCACACTATCGGGTATTGTTATACTTTCAAGGCTTGTGCAACCTCTAAAGCCGTCAACCACAGTTATAGTATTGGGCAAAGTTATTGTTTTTAAATTTGTACAGTCGTTAAACGCAGCGTATCCAAATTTTTCAACGCTATCCGGCACAGTATATGAAGTTGCACTTAACCCGGCTGGGTAGCGTATAAGAGTTGTTTTATCTTTGTTAAACAAAACACCATCTATGCTGCTATAATTTAAACTATTCTCCGAAACAATAATAGTCGTTAAGCTTGTGCATCCGTAAAAATAACTATCCATGTCATTCGTCGGAAAATTATCGGGAAGAGATATGCTTTTTAAACTTGTGCAATCACCAAAAACCGAAATACCAAACGAAGTAATATTGTTTGATATAACAACTTCTGTCAGCGATGTGCAACCATGAAATGCACTGTTATCAATTGAGGTTACGCTGTCGGGTATTGTTATTGCCGTTAAACCTGTGCAATCTCTAAAAGCAGCGGAAGAAATCGAAACAGTATCATCCCGCAAATTAATTGTTGTATTATCGGGCATAGTGCCTTTGTATGTGTATACACATTTTCCGGCGTACACAACACCATCTGGTTGGTTGTTAAACCACGCAGTACCCTCAAAAGCCCACATAACAATCCGATTAACACTGTCGGGTATAGTAATATTTTCTAAATTTGTACAACTGGTAAAGCAATAGTTGCCTATAGTGGTTACACCCTCGGGAATTATAACACTTTTTAAATCTAAATTATAACTAAAATAACCAAAAGTAAACTGACCAATCTCAGTTACCTTATACCCGCCCAATTCACTCGGAATAGTCAATTCCTCGGCATTGCCGGTATAATGGGTAATTATAGCAGTACCATCGTCCTTGTTTATTTTATACTCAAAATCTCCTTCAGTTAGAGCAACCACCGTAACCGGCAACGTCGCAAAAACCGATGCCACAAGGCACAAACACAAAACAACGCTAAGTAACTTTTTCATAAAACAAACCGCCCTTTCTTAATTTGCGGAAGTTAAAATAACCCCGCAAACTTTATAGTATAATTTTACCATATTAGTGAAGAACAATCAAGAGCAAATACATCACTTTAAACAAATTTTTTACAAACAAATAAGCTCTTTTGGTACATTTGTAAGGTTAACACTCCCCTGCGGAGTTATAAGCAGCATATCTTCAATCCGCACGCCGAACTCGCCCGGCAGGTAAATTCCCGGCTCGACGGTAATAACCATCCCCGGGCTTAAAAACACCTTAGATTTTGCCGAAACGGACGGTGATTCGTGAATACAAAGCCCTACCCCATGCCCTGTTGAATGACAAAAGTTGTTGCCAAAGCCCGCTTTTTCAATTATGCTGCGGGCGGCTAAATCAACGTCGCTGCAATATATGCCCGGCTGTGCCGCAGCAATTGCACCAAGCTGTGCTTGCAGCACAATGTCAAAAACCTCACGTTGCCGCTGCGAGGGCTGCCCCACGCACACAACCCTCGACATATCGCTGTTATATCCGTCCACCCTTGCACCAATATCAAACTGGAACAAATCGCCCTGCTTAATTTTGGTTTTGCCAGGCACACCGTGCGGCACAGACGTGTTCTCGCCCGTTAGGGTAATAAGCTCAAAAGCCGCACAATCGGCACCGTTTTTTTTCATCAAATATTCAAGCTCCAGTGCAATTTTGCGTTCTTGCACACCGGGTTTTATATAATTCAGCACCTGCTCAAAGCTTTTTTCGGCTATTGCTTGTGCTTGCTTAATTTTCTCGATTTCTTGTGCGGTTTTTGCAACACGCAGGTTTGCAATGCTTAAATCCAGCAGACCAGTTGTATCAAAAGCAAGACCATTGCCGAACATTTGCTTTGCACGGGTTTGCAGCTTGTTTTTTAGTGCGACCGTTACGTCCTCCGCCTCTAAATAAAGCAGGTTTATTTGCAGCTCTTTAAGTTTTTCAAAAACTCCGGCTGCCCAAATGGCGGCTTCCACCGCTTCAAATTCCTTTGGCAGTGTTTTTTGCAAAGCCTCAAAATAGCGGCTATCGGTAACGTAATAGTTTGCATTTTGGGTCAGCAAAACTAAGCCTTCGCAAATATCGCACCCTGCAAAATATTGCCGACTTACCCTGCAAGTCAGCAATATCCCCTCGTTTTTATTTGTAAGCAACTGTTTTATGCGGTTTAGCTTTATGTTAGTGTTCACAGTTTTCTCTCTTCTTTTTTTATATGAGATTTAGGTTACAATTTGCTTAAATTTGCAGCTTAAAAATTATTTCAGCAAACCTTTAACCGCATTAAGTGCCAAAATGTAGCTGTTTACACCAAAGCCGCAAATTGTGCCCGCACACACCGCCGAAATCACCGATGTATGCCTAAACTCCTCACGGGCATAGATGTTTGACATATGCACCTCTACCACAGGCACATTTACCGCCGCAACGGCATCCCTCAACGCAAAGCTGTAGTGTGTAAGTGCACCTGCGTTTAAAATTACGGCATCGCAATTGTCGGCAGCCCAATGCAGCTTGTCTACCAGCACACCCTCGTGGTTGGTTTGGAAAACCTCGGCGGATTGCCCAAGCTCTTTTGCCGCCGCAACAATTTGTGCGTTAATATCATCTGCAGTTGCCGCACCATAAATTTGCGGCTGCCTTTTGCCCGTTAAATTAAGGTTAGGACCCATTAAAACCAAAACTTTTTTCATTGCTAAAACCTCTTTTACAAATTTTTTTGTGTTCCTGACTTTGCTATAATTCGAGTTAAAGTCAAACTCTAAAAAACAAAAGCGAGAAGCCGCATAACCAGCCTCTCACCATAATTTAAAATTTAATTTTTTTGTAACCCCCGCTAAAAAACGAGGGCTACGACAATTTACCGATTTTGCAAAATCAAAGTCAGCGGAACTTGCGTTTGCGAGCCGCCTCAGACTTCTTTTTACGCTTAACCGAGGGCTTCTCATACGCCTCTCTTTTGCGAACTTCTGCAATAACACCGGCACGGGCACACTGCTTTTTAAATCTACGCAATGCACTTTCCAGGGATTCATTATCTTTGAGTCTAACTTCTGACATTCTTTTCCCTCCCGTCGTGTTAAAGATGTTAAACGGCACAGCCGCAACAAAGGCATTTTGCCGCCTTTAGCCTATTATACATTATTTTGGCTTAATGTGTCAAGCCCTTTTGGGGATAATTTTGTGTTTTGGGGGTTTTACTCTTTTTCTCCCACCGTCGCAAACCACCCCGTCCTTCTAGAAGCAAGAGGCTTTGCCGCAAACCACCCCGTCTGCTCTGCACAATCTAAAAATATTTTATTTTTTAAGATTTTTTTTAAAAAATATATTATATTTTTTACTATGGGAGCAGCCACCCCTCCCCGGAGGGGAATTTTAGCACAATCAATAGACAGCGTGCAAAACACAGAGATTAAACTATAAAAACTATCCGAATATTCCTAAGTCTCGGAGTGAGTGAACATTCCCCTCCGGGGAGGGGTGGATTCGCTTTAGCGAAGACGGGGTGGTTTGTGTGAAAATTTTTTTAATTATAAAATTTAAATAGAAATTTAATTTGGGGGTCGGGGTGGTTTGCGACACAACCACCCTTTGCCACCTGCAATTTGCCATTTGCCATTCTAAAAATTTTTCTATTGCTATTACCCCACATATAACGTATAATGTTTTTAGAAAGAAGGTTTTAACTTTGCCCCATAAACTAACACTGCCGCTTAACACCGAGCGGCTGATTATAACCGAATTTACCCCCGATATGGCACAAAGCGTTCATTTAAATTCGCTGGATGCCGATAACCGAGAGTTCCAGCCCGATGAAGTTTTTGAAACTTTGCAGGATGCATTGGAAACCATAACGGAGCTAATGTCATTTTATGGGCAACAGGACGCTCCTCTTGTGTACCCAATTCTGCTAAAAAACGGCGAACAAATTGGTCATATTCAGGCGGTTCCTTACGAAGACGGATGGGAAATCGGCTATCATATCGGCTCAAAACACACTAAAAACGGCTATGCAACCGAGGCTGTAAAGGCGTTTTTGCCTGCTATAATGCAGCATTTAAGCATAAAAAACATTTACGGCGTATGCCGAGCTGATAATTATGCCTCGTGCAAAGTGCTTGAAAGAAATGGGTTTGCTTTGATTGACGAAAGTATGCAGGGCTATCACGGCGACAATTATCTTGTGAGAATATATATCTATAGCTTAGGAGACCTTTGAAATGCCCACCTTAACTTTTCGCAAGCTCGAGGATTCCGACCTCCCTTTAATAGAAAATTGGCTGAACAAGCCCTACATAAAAAAATGGTACGACCCAATTGCCGACTGGCTGGTAGAAATAAACGCACGCCACGGCGAGTA
>JAISII010000188.1 GCA_031262125.1 Oscillospiraceae bacterium
GTTGCAGCAATGGAGCGTGGCGGCATTCCATTTCCTGTAATGCACAACAGCGAACCAGATTATGCTGTTAAGCACGGCATTGCAGAGCGGAAGGCGGGCGAAGCATTTTTGACTTCGGATGACTTTTTGGCAAATATGCGTAAGGCTATTAATAAGGGTAAAAACAACTAAAACAGCTTACTGCTTTTTTCAAACCGCTTGCGTAATGTAGCAAGCGATTTTTTTTCGATTCGTGAAACATAAGAGCGGGAAATATTCATTTGTGCCGCAATTTCTCTTTGTGCAAGCGGCTTGCCGCCGTCGAGCCCGTAACGCATTATAATAATGTACTTTTCTCGGGGCGACAGCACTTCGTCTATGTACTCAGCAAGCTTTTCGCTGTTAATTTTAATTTCCAGCTCCTCAATAATGCTGCTTTGCGAAGCCATAATGTCCATTAAAGTCAGCGGGTTGCCATCCTTGTCGGTGTCTATAGCCTCGTTAAGCGACACATCCTGCGACGATTTTTTGCGGTTGCGAAAGTGCATTAGGATTTCGTTCTCAATACACTTAGAAGCGTAGCTCGAGAGCATTGTTTTTTTCTCGGGGCTGTAGGTGTTAACCGCTTTAATAAGCCCGATTGTGCCTATAGAAACCAAATCCTCCTGCTCTACCCCGCTTTGGTTGAACTTTTTGATGATATAGGCAACCAAACGTAAATTGTGCTCAACAAGCTTGTTTTTTGCAGCTTTGTCGCCCTTAGATGCCTTTTCTATCAGCTCTTTTTCTTCTTTTAAAGGCAGCCGTTTTGGGAACGACCCGCCCCCGCAAACGTGCAAAACAAAAAAATATAAATATTGGCTTATAAAACTTAAAAATTCAAACAAAAACAACACTCCCCAAATATATTAATTACCGCTGCGTAAAAAAACGCTTTGCTTTTTTGGTAATTAATACATATTCGGGGAGTTTTAAAATCTTGCAAGTCCTACTTTTTTTAAAAGTTTTTAATTTTATTTTTGATTATTTCAAATTATAAATGCAGTCGCCGGATAAGCTTAAGAATGACACAAACTGTTCGTTTGTTTTAGCCATTGGATCATAATAATAATTATAATATATATTACCGCTGTCGCTGTAGACATCATAATAAACGATATCAACATACTCATCTTTAAAATTATATTCGCCCGATTTGCCTAATTCATTCGCTTCTTTTAAGAGCTTGTTTAAACCTTCTGGTGTTTCGGGGTCGACAGCAAAATAATTTAAGATAGAAGAAATAAAATTTGTATTAATCGAATCGGAGGCTTTATCTTCATAGCTTGAAAAATAATTGGTGTAGCCGAGCGTAAACATATCGGCGGAATCGAAAAACGAATTGCCGTTATTATAAGTGCCGTCGAGGTTAAGGTAAACTTCGGCGTCGCCCAATGCATCGCAGGTTATTGTCCAATCGGCATAATTTGTGGATATAAAGCCCATATTTGTATTTTGCTTAAAAGTAACTTCGCCCCATTGTGCTTCAAGGTTTGTTTCAAGCTCTGTTATGGCATCATTAAACGACTTTTCAATGTTTGTTAGGCGTGGAGTAAACCCTGCCTCTGCAAGTAGCTTTTCTGCCTTTTCGGTTGTAAAATTAAATTCGGTTCTGCTATTTTTGTTATTGCCTATAGCATCGCAGCGGCTTTGCAGGGCAGCTTCCAATTCATCACGGTATCTGAAGCTATTGTCATTATACAGCTCCAGCAAAGGTTCAACTGCACTTTCGTCTAAGTCTTCAACCATTTCAAAGCCCATAAAGCTAATGTTGTCGGCTTTATATTGGTCAACATTATAGCGGGCAATGCAATAATCTATATTGCACATAGAAAGCGAGAAAAACAGCACAAAAAATACTGCAACCGTAGCCAAATGGAACATGAATCTATTTGCGAAAATTTTAATTATCAAAAAGAAGAACAACATACCTAAAAAGACCATAAATACGCTTGTAAAAATACGCAGGCGGGTCAGCCCGTAGGAGTCCATATAGAACACCATTTTGCTTAGAGCTGTTATAATTAAAATTATGGTAAACATGCACATTAAAGCGGTGGTAGCTTTAACTCCGCCGCCAATTTTGCCGTTATTACGTTTTGAGAACACCAACGCCGCCCACACCAAACTCAGGTTGATTATTGCAATAAACAGCAGCTCAAAAAAGCCACGGCGTGCATAATCGGCAGTTGTAAACCCTTCGGGGAGTATTGAGCTGAAAGCCGAAACGAAGTACGAAAGCTGCACAAAAAAGTACAACGCATACACAAGCAAAACAGGAATTAACGCAGTTGCACTTACAGCACCCGGCACAACCTTGGTTTTTACCGACAGATTTTCTCTTGCGGTTTGGGCTATCATATCAGCATCTGTTTTGCGAACCTTTGAAGAAATTACGCTGTAAAACAGGCAAGCAAACGGCACACCAAAAATAATGTACTTTATAAAATTCCAAAATTCCGAAAACAGTCTTCTCAGGTTAAAAATCTGTGCAAACATTTCATCCGCCTGAATAAGCAGCGGAATAACCACAATTAAAATAGGAACAGAAAGCACTAAGCCCAGCACAACATAACGTGCACGGGATTTTGACTTTTTTTCGGCATCGCTGCGGGCAAAAAGTGCCGGAAATATTTTTGCAAAATTTACAAAAGGCGTTACAAACACGGCTATCAAGGCATCGTAAAACACCCATTTTTTTGCAAAGTTAAAGCCCTCGCCTATCGACTTGACCCAAATTGCATATGCAACCAGCAAAAACATAAAGTTAAATGTTTTTATGTAGTTGTTCGGCACAAATAAAAATACCGAAGCCGACAGTAAAATTATGCAAAAAGAGGCTATGTTTGCAGCGGTAATTTTTTGCTGAGAGCTTATTGCAAAAACAAGTGTTAGCACCGCCAAAAGCGAGAAGAAAACCGTTGCGGTAAGCCCCGTTGTGCCGTTAAACACAAATTTTGTAAACACATAGCCCAACGCAAAGAAAAGTATTGCAAAAATTTTCTCGGCAAGGCTAAAAACCTGCCGCTGCTTTTTTTGCTTTTGCGGGTACTGCGGGTATGGAGGCATTGGGTTAAAACCCGGTTGATACGGTGGCTGGCAGCCCGGCATTGCCATTGGTGCAGCGGGGTTTATGTAACCGTTAAAAAAAGGGTTTTGTGGTTGTTGTGGCTGTTGCTGTGCTTGCGGTTGTTCGGCAACCTGCGGCGGTATATATTCCTCTTGGTTTAAAATCGGGTTAAGCGGCAGCCCGGTTTGCGGGTCAAATCGTTTATCCATATAAAATCACAGTCCTTTCAAAAATTATATTTATAATTAAATTTAAAAAATTAAAAAACCTTAATCGTATGCTTGCCATAAAACTTTATTCCCCCGGACAAAAATATTGACATATTCATAGTATTCAATCCTAATTGACGTCCATAAACTCTTATTCTTTTCTACATAAGCAGTTTGATTTATTTGCTTGACTTCTTCTGTATCTTCAGAAAAAAAGTATATAAAAAACGACAAAAACCAAGTTGAAAGCAAAGCGATAATTAAGCAGATTATTAACACTGTGCAAACTAACCGCACAATAACTTCTGCCCATTGTTTTTTAAGGTCTATTTTATAAATATTGCAAAGCAAAACAATTAAGCCAACCAAAAACGCAGTTGCACACGCAACCTCTAACAGTTCAAAAAGAAAATAAATCCACTGCCGCAAAGCAAGTTGCCATAGCCCAAGCAAAAATTCCATGCCTTTTAAAAGAAGGAATGCACCCAAAGCAACGCCAATAGTTACTAACAAAAAAAGCCCGAATTTTTTAATAAAAGCTTTATCCATAAAAAGCACCGCTTTAGTTTTTCTCATATTCAATAATATCGCCAACTTTGCAGTTTAGGGCTTCGCAAATTTTCTCCAGAGTTGAAAACCGAACCGCACGTGCTTTGCCGGTTTTTAAAATGGAGAGATTAGCCGGGGTTATGCCCACAATTTCGGCAAGTTGCCCGGAGGAAATTCTGTTTTTTGCCATTTCTACATCCAAATTTATTTTTATGGGCATTAGCTCTCCCCTCTCTTTTTTGCAAGAAATTCTCTTTATTTTAACTGTTTGAACTCATCCAAAAGTAAAACCCACAATAAGTTTTACCTTATTATGGGTTGATTATATCACGGTATTTTCTATTTGTCAATATAAATTTATTGTTTTTCGATATATTTTAAACAATTATAATATTGTGTAAATAAATGCAAAAAAGTTAAGTAAGTGGCTAACCATGCCATGTTTAGTGTTATCATAACCGTATAAAGTGGTAGTGAGCAAAGCCTTGCTGTGTACACCTTTATAACAAATCATCTTGGGTTCGAGTTCTGAAATTAATACCACACTTCTCTCGTAAATATTTACTAAGTACAAAGACTTCAATTTTTCTGGTACTATTAACATCATCGAGATAGTGCTTCGTATAATCGGAATCATTGGCTGGTGGTATAATTTTAAGAGTGCGTTTTTTGTTTCCGATATCTTGTACTATACTTCCGTGAACTAAGGATTGTGTAATATCCCAGCATACAACAGCATTTAAGCTTTCAAAAGAATGATTAAAATCCGGCTTTAGATAATGCTTTAATTCGACGTATTGCAGTAACGCCTCTCCGATAGCTCTCTTATCATCAGATTTTTTTACAATCACATCTATCCCTTGTCGAGTATTGTAATCAACTATAGTAAATGGAAACAATCCAGGATTGATATGTTCAAGCTGTAATAATAGAGCATAAACTCCATTTTCTTGATTAGGTTCTACAAGCCGATATTCTTTTTTGTCAGTCCCTATTAAAAGGGCGATTCTCGCTTTTTTTATATGTTTTATTCTTTTCTCGAACTCACGCTTCTCGCTCTTTACTGTTCTGTTAGATAACGCCTCAGTTTCAAGCCAAGAAAGGGTCATCCAATCATCACCAGTAACTATTTCTTCGTATTGCTTTCTAATTTCTTCGCGCAGATTTTCCAATATTTCAGATTGTGTGTTTTCAATCGATCCTCTATTTGCAGTTAGTTTTAAAGCTTGACAGTTCACAAAAGCATGAAACTTTGTGTACTCTGAACCTTTTGTTGTTATCCATTCATTCTTTTTTTGAATTGGAATAAAATCTTTGCATAACCATAAACCATATCTTTCCTGTATAGTATACGAACCTTTCGGTGCAGTATACCCACTTCGGCGAATCATAGGATTATAGCTGTATTTAATGCGTGTACCTTCTATACAAAAGATTGCATCGTAAGACACATCTGGGAAATCCCGAAGATGCCCTGACTTCTTTATTTTTTTACAATACCAATTAGGTGCTTCATCGAGATACGTATCAAACAAGTTATCAGCTTTTTTACTGTTTTGTGGAAAAACGTGCCCGAATTTTATTTGTTCGGGTTCTTTCAGATCTAAACCCTTGAGATTAAGAATAAAGTCTTCATGTTTAATATTATCAAACTCAAGTTCTATGGAACCTATTTTTGTAAACCATATAATATAATCCCGTAATGAATCATGATTGAATCTCTCGCTTCTATTATTATTAAAACCCATAATTGTTATACTCGTGCCTTGACAATCATGAGTTTCCTCCGTATCGACATTTATTATTGGCATTTTACCGCTATATAGAGTTTTTTTGGGTGCGTCCATAAAAGCTGAATATTTCAAACCATCACAAACAGTTTCAACTTGAATAGACGTACTATTGAAATACACTTTTGTTCCATGACCCTTTTCTCCTATGTAATCATTAGTCTGATTTCTCCTCATAGAATTACCAAGATCAAAAAAGCTTTGTAATCCTTCCTTGCTCATACCCGAACCGTTGTCGCGAATAATAATCTTTAGAATTCGTTCTCCAAGTTCAGTAACCGTTTCAAATATAATATCCATCTGACTCGCACCAGCATCAAACGAATTGCTTATAGCTTCGCGTACTAAATCAAGTGGGTTTGTGAAGTCGTTCGCAATTTCAATGAACTCTTGTGCAGCATCTACGTTTGGTGTTAGTGTGAAATTGTTCATAATAATTACTCCTTAAAGTGTAATTGCAATTAAGTTGAATTGCGGACGGCTTTCGCCGTCCGCTTGGCGGAAGCGGTGGGATTCGAACCCACGAGCCCGTGAAGGCTACCTGATTTCGAGTCAGGCCCGTTATGACCACTTCGATACGCTTCCGAATATAAATAAACGCATGTGCGGCACAAGCCAAACACAGCTTTTATATTTTACAGCATTTTGCAAAAAAAGTAAAGTATTTTTTGCAGTTAAATTGATATTTTTTGTTTTAAGCCGAACAAAAAATTTTAGAATTACGGCAAAAGCGTTAAAAAATCGCCGATTATTGTGTTAGAAACCAAAAACCCTTGCCGTGTTAGCGTGATTGTGCTGTTTTTAAATTTTAACAAACCCATGGGTTCATATTTTTGGCACAATGCTGCAAACTGCTGTATATTATCAGGTTCACCGAACATTTCATTCATTTTAATCAAGTTTAAACCCGTAGCAAGCCGCAGCTGCATCATAATATATTCTTCGGCGGTTTTGCCGCAGCCGTCTTGCACAATTTTGCCTGCATAAAAATCCTTAAAAGAGCGTGGGTAATAAAAGCGGCGACCGTTAACGCAAGAATGTCCAGCAGGGCCGATGCCCAAATAATCCTGCAAGTTCCAATACCGCATATTGTGGCGACTTTGGTAACCAAGGCGGCAGAAGTTAGAAATTTCGTACTGAGCAAAGCCTGCACTCTCCAGTTGTTCGCAGCAAAAAAGGTACAAGTCCGCAAGCTCGTCTTCGGTTTTAAAATGCGAGCTTTCCATTTTGCAAAACGGGGTGTTCTCTTCAATTTTTAAAATATAGGCCGAAATATGCTGCACACCTGCAGCAACGCAAAAATCTATGCTTTGTTTTAATGTGCTTTGTGTTTGACCCGGCGTGCCGATAATTAAATCGAGCGAAATATTGCCAATGCCCGCCGATTGTGCCATTGCAACCGCCGCTGCGGCGTCGGGTGCTGTATGCCTGCGTCCAAGTGTTTGCAGCTCGCTATCATTTGCCGATTGCAACCCTATAGACAACCTGTTGACCCCACTGTTTGCAAGGCCAAAAAAATCGGTTTGTTTATAGTCTCCGGGGTTGAGTTCGATTGTAATCTCCGGGTTTTCGGCAAACATAAAACAGCTTTTTGCCGTGTTAATAATGCTGCCGATTTGCGTTGCACTAAGCAGCCCCGGCGTACCGCCGCCAAAATAGAGGGTTTGTACCATTGCTTTATTATAGCTAAAAGATTGTTTTAAAATCACGGCATTAAGGTGAGTTATGTAATTTTCGATTTCGTCCTCTTTAGCGGCAATGCTGAAAAAGTCGCAATAGTTGCATTTGCTTTTGCAAAAAGGGATATGGATATACAAACCTAAGTCGTTAATAGTGTTCATTTTAAAATTACTCTCTCCCCTTTTGGCTGTTTTTTTTAAAGCTAAGATATTTGAAAAAAGTTGAGCAGAAACACAAGGTTTCTGCCCAGATTTGGAAGGTATATGAAAAAAGATATAATCAAAAAATTTATGCTATTATTTTACAGTTGTTTTTGTGTTTTGTCAAGTACTTGAATAGCAAAATTTTTAAAATTAAAGATATTTATTTGTAACAGAATAGCAAAATAACAATAAAATATAAAAGGAAGCATAAAAACTTCCTGAACAATTTAATAAACTTCTTTTAAGCCTCCAAAATAAACGCCTTGATAAGGTAGTTTATATAAGGTTCGGCAAAACCGAGCCGGTCTCATATTTTCTCAATTTCCGGCAGAAGAGAGAACTTGTATAAGTAAAAATTCTGCCGTTTTTATAGAACAATCAGTTTTTAAAAAAAACAAAAAACTCCTCCGTAAGGTATTGGAACCGACGGAGGAGTTTTTTATGGAGTGTATAAATAATATAACGTGATCTGTTAATTTTCTCAATCTTAATAGAAATAGTATTCTGCAAAAAACTTTAAGATTTATTGCTATTTTATTTTACAATATTCTTAACCTAATAACAAGATGTTTGGGACGAAACGACAAAAAAACGGGACAAAACGAAAAAAAAGTCAAAACTCATAGTTAAAAAAACAATAAAGTTTTGACCGCTTTTATTATTATTTATTTTATTACCAATTTAGCAGCACAAGTGCAGTAAATTTGTCATCAGTCCACGAGGTTACAAATTCGCCTCTGTGTTTTTCGCAAAGCATACGCACACTTTTAAGCCCATGCCCTCCGGATTCTTTAGTGCTGACAAGTTCGCCGTTTTCTTGCTGCAAATTGCCGCTGTAGCTGTTTTCGACCTCTAACACAAGCATATTTTTACTTGTTTTAGCACGCAAATAAACATATGGGCTGCTTATAGCTTCGCCGGCGGCCTTGCGGGCATTTTCGAGCAAATTGCCCAGCAAAACACATAAATCTGCCGATTCTATGGGAATATCGGACGATATAACCGCTTCTACCCTGAAGGCAATGTTTTCGGCTTTCATATTTTTTGCATACCAACTTAAAAGTGCATCGGCAATGGCGTGATTGCAAAAATGCAGCGGTACTACAATCTTTTTTCTTGCTTTATCCAGCAGTTCGGATATTGACTGCCAATCTTTTTTATTTGCAAGTTCGGCAATGGTATTAAGTTGATATTTAATGTCGTGCCGCAAAGCAGCTGCTTCCTCTAACGATGCTGTAAGCTCGGCATAATGATTTTTGGCAACATCTAAAGCATTCCGAGAGTTGAGTATCCGAGAATTGTCCAAAGTTTTTTGGCGGGTAACCAAAACCGTAAATATTATAGAACCAAAACACCACGCCGAGGCAAACAAAACCAAATAGTAATTGTAAATGTTTGCAACTTCAACAGGGGGCAGCACGTTAACGGCAATAACACGTTCTCCGGTATCAATCAGCTTTAAAATAAGGCGAGAAACAACAGCCCCTAACGTATAAACAATCCAGCCTTTTCCCTTTAGCTCGAACATTTTAGGAAAAAAATCTCTCATAAAAATGATTACTGCAATAATCTCTATTAAATATAGAATACACATTAAAATCATTTGCCAAATATAAAACCAATCGCTGCCAAAAGGAGAAATAAGCTGAGCAATTGGCGACACAAAATAAGCACTTAGCACACTGGTGTTTACAATGCACCAAACGGTAAACATTTTTTGCCAAAATGTTCCCTCAAAGCAAAAAGTAACCCATATAAGTATTGGTACAGCCGATAGCATATACAAAGATGAAAAGGCATCATAAAACGGCAAAGCAGCTACACCCCATCCTAAAGCTAAACAAGCTAAAAGTGAGGTAACAGTTGTCGCCCACCTCTTTTTTTGTCGTAAAAGCAAAAATATAGCTGTAGTGTTTGCAAGCGGTACTAACGAAAGTGTAAATAATTTGTATACAAACTCCATATTAAGCACCCCTATTAAGACTGTAACGGATAAATTTTTCTTTAAACTTTGTTTGTGTTTTAGAAATCGGCACTTTATAACCGTCAAGCAAAACAGCTTCGCCGCCCGAAACAGTAGAAACATAATCTAAATTAACTATAAATGCCCTGTGGCTCTCGGCAAAGCGTTTGTCCGCTAAAAGAGCGGGTGAATATTTTTTAAGCGGTGCCCTGACAGCAAAAATGCTGCCGTCGGTAACGTGAAAATTAAGAATATTTTTTGTAACCTCTACAAAAAGAATATCACAAAACATAATCCGCCGTGCTGTCGCACCGTTAGAAACAATAACTTCCGGTTCGCTTTTTGATTTTTGGCGAGTAACAATTCCATTCGCAATACGCAAAATAGTGTCGATTTTTTCGGCATTAACCGGCTTTTCTATATAACCCGAGGCGTTAACTTCATAACTTTCGGGTCCAAACTCTTTAGAAGACGACAAAAATACAACAGGACCTTCAAAACCACGGGTACGCAATTGCCTTGCAGTGTCAATTCCGTTAGTTTTCTGCCCGTTTAAAATAATATCCAGCACAGCAACGTCTGCACTGTTTGGGCTACTGTCGTAAAAATCAATCAGCTTATTTGCAACAGTAAAAGCCTTAACATTTTGCCCTTTTTCGGCAAACAAAGCAGCTTCTGTTGCTAAAATATCGGCATCGTCATCAAGCACTAAAATGTTCATAGCTCTCCCCTTAAATTTACAGTTAATTCTATAAAAATCAGTTTGTGCTTTTTACGCCGTTTCAATCTCGGCTGCCGATTGCAGATTTAAGGTTTCTACCGCTGTTTCCCTCATTTTATATTTTAAAATTT
>JAISII010000191.1 GCA_031262125.1 Oscillospiraceae bacterium
TTCCACCGAGAAAAATATGTAGCCTCGGGCGGGCCCGACGGCGGCGACGGCGGCAAGGGCGGCGATGTTGTTTTTAAGGCGGATACCAATCTTTCTACCTTAGCCGACTTCCGCTACAAACGCAAATACGAAGCCGCCAAAGGCGAAAACGGCGGTTCGGGGCGTAAAAGTGGCAAATCGGCACCCGATTTGATAATTTGTGTTCCGCAGGGAACTTTGGTTAAAGACGCCGCAACAGGGCGTTTGCTTGCCGATGTTTCGGGCAGTGAACCAATTGTAATTGCAAAAGGCGGCAAAGGCGGCTGGGGCAACACCCATTTTGCAACGCCCACACGGCAGGCACCCCGCTTTTCAAAACCCGGTTTGCCGGGCGAAAGTTTTGAGTTGCAGCTTGAACTAAAACTGCTTGCCGATGTTGGTATTGTTGGCTTCCCGAACGTGGGCAAATCTACGTTTGTGTCGGTTGTTTCTAACGCAAAGCCGATTATTGCAAACTACCATTTTACCACAATTACCCCAGTTTTGGGCGTGGTAGAGATGGGACCCGAGTCGTCGTTTGTAATTGCCGATGTGCCGGGGCTGATTGAAGGTGCGGCAGACGGCACAGGCTTAGGACACCAATTTTTGCGGCACATTGAGCGTTGCAGACTGTTTTTGCATATGGTTGATGTTGCAGGCAGCGAAGGGCGTGACCCAAAAGCCGACTTTGAGGCAATAAACGCAGAGCTTTTTAAATATAACGAGCAGCTTAAAGACCGCCCGATGATTGTTGTCGGCAACAAATGCGACCTTTGCTCGGATGAAGAAGTCGAAGATTTTCGGGCTTATGTTGAAGAAAAGGGCTACGAGTTTTACCCCATTATGGCGGCAATAAAGCATAATGTAGAGCCTGTTTTAAAGAAAATTCAGGAGTACCTCAGCAAGCTGCCGCCCATTTTAACATACGAACCCGAACCTCTCCCCTCGGACGAGCTTGCAAATGCAAAGCACGAGGTTAAAATAACCAAAACCGACGATGTATTTTTTGTTGAAGCCGATTGGCTGCTGCACGTTTTCCGCTCGATTAATTTTGACGATATCGAAGGGCTAAACTACTTCCAACGCTTGCTCGAATCAACCGGAATTAACGACGAGCTTAAAGCCGCAGGCATAGCACAGGGCGACACCGTTGTACTGTACGATATGGAATTTGAGTATGAAGAATAATTTCTATGCCAAATAAGGAAAGTTTTTTATGAGCAAACAAGAGCAAAACCCAACCCCAACTTTAGCAGCAAACTATTTCGATATTCGTGCCGTTTCTCCTTTAGAAATGGCGTTTGTCGGCGATGCCGTTTATGAGCTTTTGGTACGCAAGCATTTGGTGCAAACCTGCGGCAAAACGGTGGGTGCACACAACGCACAAAAGGTGGCTTTGGTACGGTGCGAGTTCCAATCAAAAGCTGCAAAAGCTTTGGTTGCCGATTTTTTAACCGAGGACGAAATTACGGTTTTTAAACGTGGTCGCAACGCTGCAACAAACACTGTTCCCAAAAACTCCACCGTTGCCGATTATCACAACGCAACAGGTTTAGAATGCCTGTTCGGCTATTTGGAGCTGACGGCTCAGTTTGAGCGTATGACAGAGATTTTTGAGTTTGTTTTGGGGAAATTTTTAAAATAAATTTAAATTAATATTTAATTTATTAGGGTTAGAATGCCTGTTCGGCTATTTGGAGCTGACAGCACAGTTTGAACGTATGGCTGAGGTTTTTGAGTTTGTTTTGGGGGAATTTTTAAAATAAATTTAAATTAATATTTAATTTATTTGACAAAACCACCCCGTCACGTCGCAACACGCCCTTTTGAGCTTGTTTTTGTGCAAGCACAAAAAGCTACGCTTTACGGTTGGTTGCTCCTCTTTGCAAAATGAAACATTTTGCAAGTAGCGGCAAAGCCGCTATATCTTGCGTCCTGCTTCTTGCATCTTGCTCCTTGATGCGGAGGGGAATATCTTCTCTTTCAAGAGACTTTTACCTAACACAAACCCCCATCGCTAAACCAACAGCGACGGGGGTAAAATTTTTATTAAAAGCTAAATTTTTCTTGCATCTTGTCTCTGCCTCTTGCTCCTTGAAGCAGAAAAAATCTTGACAAATCACAAATTTTGTTTTTAAACATATTTCCTCTGTTGCTCTACTTTTTCTTAAAACCCAACACAAAATCTGCCGAAACCTTATAGAACCTGCACAAAGTTATCAGATGCCTTAACGGAAGTTCGCTCGCCCCTCTTTCGTAGCGGGCATACATAGTTTGCGAAGTGCCAAGCATATTGGCAATTGCTTGCTGTGTTAGGTCGTTATCCTCTCGCAAATTTCTTAAACAAATCATATAATCGGGTAAGCTCATACTTATGCTCCTTTAACTCAACCTTCAAAAAGCCTTTCAATGCCAATTTTAAAGTATTGTGCAATTGTTTTCAGTTCAATATCGGTAACAAACCTTTTGCCGCTCTCAATTTGCTGAATAGCGTTTTTGCCAAGGTCAAGACCCAAAAGCTGCAAAGCATCTGCAAGCTCACGTTGAGATATATTTTGTGATTTACGCAGTTTTGCAATTTTACTACCGCATAAATTCAAACTGCCATCCTCGTTTTTATTCTTAAACATATTTCCTCCAATTGACATTTATTGCTTGTCATTTGAATTATTATATGTTATAATTTGAAAGTATTGACACTCACTAATTGTCAAATCGTCTTTTAAGGAGAAAAATATGAAAAATCATATAAGAGTTATCGACGGTCTGGGTAGAATTGCTATCCCGCAGGAAATCACAAACTCATTAGGTTGGTGTCAGTGGTCGAAAATTTCTGTAACCAAAGCCGGTAGCAATGTTGTACTGAAGACATTTAAAGGAGTTTGCTGTTTGTGTGGTACCGAAAATAATTTAATTCCAATGCATTCAACACACCTTTGCCAAAAGTGCATTGATAAGATTAAGGAAAGTTAATTGAAAATGCTTACCCCCATCGCTAAACCAACAGCGACGGGGGCAAAATTTTTATTAAAAACTAAATTTCTCTAACCTCTAACCTCTTTGCTCTAACCTCTGCTTAGTACATCCCGCCCATATCGGGGGCTGCAGGAACAGCAGCGGCAGGTTCTTTAATATCGGCAACCAAAGATTCGGTGGTAAGCACCATAGAAGCAACCGAAGCGGCATTTTGCAATGCACTGCGAGAAACCTTAGTCGGGTCAACAATTCCGGCTTCTACCATATCGGCATAAACTTCGTTTTTAGCATCAAAACCATAGCCGACTTTATCGGCTTTTTTTACGTTCTCTACAATAACCGAACCCTCTAAACCGGCGTTTGCTGCAATTTGACGCAACGGCTCCTCAAGTGCTTTAAGCACAATTGCCGAGCCTGTTTTTTCGTCGCCTGTGCTGTTGTCGCAAACTGCTTTAATTGCGGGCATAGCGTTAATAAATGCAATACCGCCGCCGGCAACAATTCCTTCTTCTACTGCGGCTTTTGTGGCTGCCAAAGCATCCTCTATACGCAGTTTTTTCTCTTTCATTTCAACCTCGGTTGCTGCACCAACTTTTATAACAGCAACACCGCCCGAGAGCTTAGCAAGGCGTTCTTGCAGCTTCTCACGGTCGAAGTCGGAGGTTGTTGTTTCTATTTGCGAACGAATATTTGCAACACGTGCTTTAATATCGTCTTGAGCACCTGCTCCGTCAACAATAATTGTGTTCTCTTTGTCAATTTTAACTTGGCGTGCAAGCCCTAATTGCTCAATTGTTGCTTCTTTAAGCTCCAGCCCCAAATCGGAGGTTATAACCGTGCCGCCTGTAAGTGTTGCAATATCTTGCAGCATTTCTTTACGTCTGTCGCCAAAACCCGGTGCTTTAACGGCAACACAAATAAAGGTTCCACGCAGTTTGTTTAAAACAAGTGTTGTAAGAGCTTCGCCCTCTACGTCCTC